>NZ_JAYFER010000587.1:0-215 GCF_055795065.1 Lyngbya sp. CCY1209 | reverse complement strand
TTCAGAGACAGTCAGAAACTTCTGGTATTGAAAAGATATCGGATGCGATCGCATCTCCCGACTCATCCCCAATTCAGAGACAATCGGAAACTTCTGCTATTGAAGAGATATCGGAGATTTCCCCAATTCAGAGACAGTCAGAAACTTCGGCTTCGGAAACGATAACAGATGCGATCGCATCTCCCGACTCATCCCCAATTCAGCGAGAATCCGAA
>NZ_JAYFER010000586.1:0-39918 GCF_055795065.1 Lyngbya sp. CCY1209 | reverse complement strand
GAAACGGCTTTTCTATAAGGGTTTGAAAATTTCTGACCCCATTTCAACTGTAACCACGTGAGCGCTCGTTGCTATATATCAGATTCGGTTATTGACCCGCATAACCTCCCCCATCCTCCCCCATCCTCTTCAGCTTTACAATTCAAAGTCCCCCTTTCCAAGGGGGATAATGGTGGATTTTACCCACCTATTGCGGCATCGTTTCAACCAGGCGGATAAACTCGGTTCGATAACCATCCAAATCTGCCCCTTTCGATTCGTTCGCCAGTTGCAAAACTTGCTCGAAACTGGAATTGCCTTGATATTCGGAATCCCGCAACAGCATCCCAAATTCGGCGACGGCAGCCGAAAACTTGAAATTATCGGAAGTTTGGTTGAAGGCGATCGCGCGATCGCGCACCGCTTCTTCAATCAACAAAGAAGCCGTTTCTTCCGGCGGTTTGTACCGCAATTTAACCCGCATCAACTCGTCACTTTTATAGGCTTCGGGACTGACGGTATTTTCCTGGAATGCCAACTCGTCAACCGGCGGCAATTCCACATCCGACTCCACCCCGGCGGGGATAATTTCATACAACGCCGTCACCGAATGTCCCGCCCCCAATTCCCCCGCATCTTTCGTATCGTCGCTGAAGTCTTGATTTTGCAGGCGGCGATTTTCGTAGCCGATCAATCGGTAGGCTTGCACCTTGGCGGGGTTGAACTCCACCTGTATTTTAACATCTTTGGCGATAGTAAACAAGGTTCCGCCCAACTCGCTGACCAAAACTTTTTTGGCTTCCAGCAAGTTATCGATGTAGGCGTAATTGCCGTTGCCCTTGTCCGCCAACTTTTCCATTTTGGAATCTTTATAATTGCCCGTGCCGAACCCCAAAACGGTGAGATAAATGCCGCGATCGCGGTAGGATTCGATCAGTCGCACCAATTCCCCATCGCTGGAAACGCCGACGTTAAAATCCCCGTCCGTGGCGAGAATCACCCGGTTATTTTTATCCTCCCCGGACATCCGGGTTGCCAGTTCGTAGGCGAGTTGAATGCCTTCACCCCCCGCCGTCGATCCCCCCGCCTCCAAGTTATTGATGGCGGCAATAATTTTCTCTTTTTCACTTCCCGGCGTGGGCGGCAACACCACCCCCGCAGCCCCCGCATAAACGGCGATCGCCACGCTGTCCCGTTCATCCAATTGATCCACCAACAACTGAAATCCGGACTTCAATAAAGGCAGTTTATTGGGGTCGTTCATCGAACCGGAAACGTCCAACAAAAACACCAAATTGCTGGGGGGCAGTTCTTCCGTCCGCATCTTTTTACCCTGCAAACCGATGTGAACCAATTGATGTTGGGGATTCCAGGGTGCTTGAGAAACTTCCGTCGTAATTGAAAACGGTTCTTCCCCTTGCGGTTGCGGATAATCGTAGGTAAAATAATTGATCAACTCCTCGATCCGCACGGCATCCACCGGAGGACGCTGCCCCCGATTGATAAAGCGGCGGACGTTGCTGTAGGATGCCGTATCGACATCGATTGAAAATGTGGAAAGGGGGTTACTTTCCGCCCGTAGAAAAGTATTTTCCTCGATCAGATCGTAGGCTTCCGTATTGGGAACCTCTTGCCGTGATTCTAACGCCGTTTGCGGTGCCATAACCGGCGGTGCTTCCGGCTGACTCAATTCCATCTCCATCGGGGCGCGATCGCCCGCTGCAACGGTTGCCGGAACTTCTTGTTGAGTTCCTTTATTTGCCTGATTGCAAGCCGTCACCAACAACAGGGGAATGACGCCGATTCCGGCGATCAAACGTTGAGACTTTTGACGCATCATATTCGCTCTCAGCCTAACTCATCAAAATGGCTTCAAGGTGAGGCGATCGCTTTCCGCAAAACATAAAATCTCTCCAATTATCGGTTCTGTAGGGGCGCAAGGCACGGCGCCCAAACTGCGCCCCATTTCATCCCTATCTCACACCTGAAACCGAAGTCGGATTGAGGAGATACAGCACCGCTTTTTTAGCAATTTCCTCCGACAGTTTGATCTGTTTGAGCGTCACTAACCCATCGTTGACGAACAGATCCCGAACCATCAGCTTATCGCCGCTGTTGAAAACGGTTTCGTAATACACCTCTTTGATGCCGGCGGAAATGATCAATTTCAGACAAGAAATGCACGGTTCGAGGGTGACGTAAATACTCGCCCCCGTACAGGAAATCCCGTGTTTTGCCGCCTGGGCGATCGCGTTCGCCTCCGCGTGAACCGCCCGCGAGGGCAGGGTTTTGCTGGCGTCGCAGCTACTGAGTCCCGGATAGCAGTATCCCTGGGCGGTACAGTGGACGGAACCGGAGGGGGAACCGTTGTAACCCGTCGCCAGAATTTGGCGATCTTTGACGATCACCGCCCCCACGGGAAACGCCAAACAGGTCGATCGCGTCGCCGCCAATTTCGCCATCATCAAAAAATACTCGTCCCAAGTGGGTCTGATGGGCGGTTCGTAATTTTGGGGGAAATCTTCCATTATTTTATACCCCGAAGCCTGTCGATCCAAATCCATTATCGCCCCTAACCGTCAAACTGAGTTGTTCGACGGCCTCCACTTCCACCCGCAAAATGGGCGCGATCGCCAATTGGGCGATTTTCATCCCCGGTGTTACGTTAAATGAAGTTTTGCCGTGATTGATTAAAATCACACCGATTTCCCCCCGATACCCCGCGTCAATGGTTCCGGGAGTATTCAAAACGGTGATCTGATGTTTCAGGGCTAAACCGCTTCTGGGGCGAACCTGGGCTTCCGTATTGGGGGGGAGGGCGATCGCGATTCCGGTGCGAATTAAGTGACTTTCCCCGGGTTGAATTTCGTAATTTTCGATGGAAAACAAATCGAGGGCGGCGTCGTCCTCGTGGGCGTATTTGGGCAGAATTGCGGACGGATTGAGACGTTTGACTTGCAGTTTCATGTGGGATTTTTATGGATTGAAGTTGTCGAGTATTTACCATCTGTCTTCATCAAACTTTCAATAGGTAAACTATTGGTGAAGCTTAAGGTGTTATAACAATATTTTCAAGTTCAATCTTTGGACAGGACAACTAAAATTTTTCTACCCGGCTGAAGGATCGTCAAAATCAAGTTCAAATTGTCCTTTTCTTCTTTGAACGACTTTTTCAAAAGAAACTTGAAATTCTTCCCATGTGTCAGAAGCTTGCATGAGAGTAATTACTGCATCTAATTGTGATTTTAAAGCTTTTTCTCCAACATCCGGGGTTAGACTTTGGAATAATCTTGCGTTATTGGGCGTTTTTCTTTTAAGTTCTTCCAAAACACCTTCAGGAAGTTGCTCGTAAATCAACTGATTTGTCCATTTTCCAACTATTCCGGGTCTTTTCTTGATCCCCGATACTGTAAAATCCCATTCTCTCAGTCTAAATATTTCTCGATAATAAACATCCGGGAATGTTTTTTGCCAAGCTCTCAATTCCTCAATAACAAAGGCTTTTATAATTTTTTGAAGCGCATCTTTTTCTCGGTCATATTGATAGCCTGTCGCTTCATCAATTAGAGCGATTAATCCTAATTTTGCAAAGCTTCTGACTAAAATTTCGCACTGAGACGCTATGATTTCTTGCCTGGGTCCCAAAGGTATATATTTTCGCGCTTCTAGGAAACCATCGCATAGATCTATAAGAACAGTTGCTTCATAACCATTAATTTTGGTTTTTCCTTTATAACAAACTATCGGTTTGAAATGGTCTTCTGACTTGCCTTTATATAAGTATGGTTTCAAAGTTTCCTGATCTAAATATCGATTCAATCTACTTCCTGGAGTTCGACTCCCATCTTCTTCATCTACCATTTTGAGCGCGTTCTGCATCCCTCTACTAGATAAGACTCGTCTGCCATCTTCTAAAATATAACAAGCTATAGTGGCGTTGCCGAGATGAATTTCACCTTCATGAGTTATTTTGTTCATTTGAACTAACCAGACCCTACACTACCATATTATAGTATAGTATTTTCAGTCTGATATCAAGTCCACCTGATTACTCGACATCAACCCGGCACCGTCAATCGGGTTAAACCTTTATCATACGGTGATTCTGGCGCTCTCTGACGCTGTTGGCGATCAACGGGACTTGATATGAGGATAAATTTTTTCTGAAGACAATATTTTTCTGGCTCTTACTTGTAAGCAGAGTTCATTACCCCAACCAGTCACTATAGTGCTATCACAGAAAACAGACCGAGAAATAGTGTGGGCGTATAGCATACGCCCACACCCGACACCCCACACCCTAATTATGGTGCGAGTCTGCCTTTGCCGAGGCGACTTTTTTGGTACCACTGGGCGATCGCGGGCGTCCAGTCTTCGACGTGGGGCCAGATCAGATCGCAGAGTTTTTGGATTTCCAGTTGGGCATCTTTTTTGAAGCGCAAATCCAGGAAGTGTAGGAGCGATCGCAGATTGAAACTCACCACGAAATGCTGGCGGTAATCGAAGGGGATTTTTCCCCTCGCGTGTTCTTCCGAAAAGCCATTTTCCAAATCGGCTTTGTAGCGTTTCGCCGCTTCCAAACACCAGTCCAAATCCGCCTGACGCTGTTCGGGGGAATAATAGTATTTTTTCCCTTGGCGATCGCTGTACTCTCCCACGGGACGCAAATAAAAGATATCTTCCAAATCTTTTTTGCCCTCGACAAGTTCGACGATCTGATTTCCCGTGTACCGATAAGAATTGTGAACCACAATTCCATTGGCAACAAAATTATGCCACGGCCCCTCGACCTCAATATCGTAAGTCATTTGTTTGCCAATGTATTCGATTTGAGTGACTTTTACCGGATGCGCTTTCAGTTGTTTATTGGTGAGTTTATATTGATTTGTTCGCTCCTTAAATGTGAACTCTAATTCTGGATTTATTTGCAAAACTCCATTGCACATCAACTCGCAATCTTTCGTCGTCGCCAAAACTTCGTGATTGTCGTCAACTATCAAACCCAAAGCATCGCCCATACTCTGCCAACCTTCGACAGTCAGAAGACGATGATTGACCGTACAATCTAGGGTTTTTCCATCTGCAAGCGTCAGCCGATAGATGGGTTGTAAACCGCTACACATCACATGATTGACGTGACCGATTTGAAAAGTTCCGGTTTCCTCATTCAGAACCCGCAGGGACATTTTCTGAATCTGTTTCTTGGCATCGCGGCGGTATTCTCCCGGCGGTTCGCCGTTGCGATCGACAATTTTGCAAGTCCGAATCGCTTTTTCTCCGTTTTCCCAAATATCGTATAAATCGGCAATTTTTATTTTTCTCAAACTGTCGCCGGCTTTAATAAAGGTGACTTCTGTATCACCCGCCAAACATTGCACGTCGAAAGAAATTCCCACCCGGTGAGTTCTCGCCTGCTGCATGACGCTGTGAGGAAAATAGCCGCAGTTGAACACAATAGATGGGTGTTCCAGGGGGCCGTAGTGTCCCCGTTCCCCGGCCAGAAGACGTTTGACAATAATTTCCCCGGCTTCCGACTCCGAGGGCCAGGACTCCCGCTCGTCGAAGACAAATCCATCCGTATAATCCTGATGCATCGCCGCGTAAATGACCTGTTGCGGGTTGGGGGTTTTGGCGATAACTTCGACTCGAAACCGTTCCATTACAATTCAAAATGCGCCTTTATTATTAAAGCACAACGATCGCAAAATTGGGTTATATTAAATCGTAGATTTAGAACGGAAAAATGCGATTATCCGACCGATTTACCGAAGCCCTGACCTACGCGACGGAATTGCACGCCGATCAGATTCGCAAGGGGTCTGGAGTCCCCTACGTTTCCCATCTGTTGGGAGTGGCCAGCTTGGCCCTGGAATACGGGGCGGACGAGGACGAGGCGATCGCGGCCCTCCTCCACGACGCGATCGAAGATCAGGGGGGAGCGGAAACCGGCGAAGAGATCCGAAAGCGGTTCGGCGATCGGGTGTTGGAAATCGTCGAGGGTTGCACCGACAGCCACACCAGCCCGAAACCCCCCTGGCGGGAACGGAAAGAAGCCTACATCGCCCACATCCCCACAGCCTCCGACTCGGTGCGGTTGGTGTCGGCCTGTGACAAACTCTACAACGCCCGCACCATTTTAAAAGATTACCGCCAAATTGGGGAACAGTTGTGGGAGCGATTCACCGGCCGGCGGGACGGCACACTCTGGTATTATCGATCACTGGTGGAGGCTTTTCGCCAAGCCCGGTCAACCCCGGTGGTGGAGGAACTCGAACGGGTGGTGGAGGAACTCGAACGGTTGTCGCCAACGTGAGTTTCACTCGTCATCGTCGTCAAAAAATTCGATGTGGGTCGTGTCCGAGTCCGGTTCCGTGATTTCCGTCGCCGCCAATTCCTCCAAGTCCGGAATCGGCTTTTCGGTCGTGGGGACTGCCGTCGCTTTCAAGCGAATTAAAAGGCGCGGTCCGGTGTGTCCGAGTCGCACCACCATGCCATCGACGATCCGTTTTTTTGTCACCGTCTGATTGTTGACATAAGTGCCGTTCGCACCGAAATTGACCAGTTCCCATCCGGATGCTTTGTTCCACAGCTCCAGATGGTGCCGGGAAACGACCGCATTTCCGACGACAACATCGTTATCTTTGGCCCGGCCGATCCGCACGATCGGCTTGTCCTCAAAAGCCCAATGGTGCAGCGGAAGCGGTCGATTTGAATGAAGCAGAATCAGAGTAATCACACGACAATTTACACCGCGAACAAATCGGAATGGGGCAGCTTTAAATGGTGTCGGACCGAACCACTCATTGGGAACACCCGCCGGGGCAACAGATGAGAAGTTGGTGGCTTTCCGGGAGAATGGATTCCCGCCCCTCCGATGGGGATTGCCCGCCACGACCCGCGCCCGAAATGGCAGATTCTGGCAATTGCCAATCCGGACGGCTTACCAGACTCTTCCCTAGAATAACATCAGTACCGATTCGGATCGATTGATTTCCGACTCAGAATCCATTGTCTTCCCCGACCCACTAAGGATCTCGAACCGGTTCGGTTTCGGTGATCTCCTCCCGATCCCACGGTTCCGGCACATCACATTCCGACGATGGCAGTGTGGGGAGAACTTCGAGTTGAATTCCCGCGTCGGGAGTTCGCAGGATATGAGATGAATGAAAGGAAGATTTGGGAGATGAGAGCGAGTATTGAGGTTGGCCGAGGTTGAATCGGATTTGAGGACCCGAGATTGCCAGGTGGATGATTTGTCCGTCCGCGATCGCCTCCTCGATAATAGGCAGGCCGTCGATGTAAGTTCCGTTGGTTCCCAAATTGATCACCTTCCAGATCCGGCCAACGCGGCGCAGTTCGACGTGAAAGCGGGAGACGACAGAACTGTAAAGCACAACCTGATTTTTGAGCGATCGCCCGATCCGGACGACCGTATCTTCTTCAAACGTCCAACTTCGCACCGGAATGGACGGTCGAGGGTGTAACAGAGTTAGGGTAATCACATTGCCAGTGTTGAATTTCAAGAGGGCACCCAAAAATAATTGTATCGGGCAATTGTGAGGGCAAGCCAAGCGGCGTCCCCACCCCATTTTCGCCGGTGAGAACCCGAAATGTCGAGTGCGCCCCCCGAACGGAGCTCGACCGGGGACTAGGACAACTGAAAGATGAAAGACACCAGATCCCCCTTGCCCAACGAGATGCGATCGCCCGGCCGCAGGCGGTGGCGGTTGCCTTTCGGCAGGGGGATGTTGTTGATGTAGGTTCCGTTGGAGCTGCCCACATCTTCGATGTAGTAGGCATCCCCCTCGACCCGAATATCAGCGTGGGTCCGGGACACCACCTCGGCGTGGGGGAAGCCGGAAACGTCAACGTCCGGCGGCACCAAATCGTTGGGTTTGCCGATGTGAATCACCGAGAGGTTGGGGGGCAACTCCAACTGATTTTGACTTTGGACGTGCATCAACGAGGCGGACTGTTTTTGAAGTTGGGTCGCCGGGTTGGTGGCCCCAGAAACGGCGGCGATCGGCGCGGCGGGTTGAGGCGCGGGAGAAACGGGGGGGGCGGCGGCCGGGTCGGGTATCGGCGTTTCCGGCAAGTCCGGGGAGATGGTCGGGGCTGGGGTCGGAGATAGATTAGATGTAGCCACCGGTGCAGCGGTCGAGAGCGGCTCGGGGTCGGGGATGGGGTCGGGAGCGGTCAAATCTGGGGGGGGCGAGACTTGGGTGGGAATCGCCGCCGGATTTTGATTTTCCTCGTCGCCGGGACTCGGCTGCAGGTTGTAACCGCACTGGCCGCAAAACGCCGCGTCCGTCTGGACGGTGGCGCCACAATTGGGGCAGTCTGTAGTCGTCGGCAGGGGGGTGTAGCAAGCCTCGCACTGGGTCGCCCCCTCGGGGTTCTGGTGGTTGCAATTGGGACAGACGATCATCTCACTTCTCCTCGTGGTACGGACAGGCGATCGCACCGATCGGATGATTAGATCCTAACCTACCATCATCGAGAAATAGCGGAGACTTTGAGGGCTCCCGGATTGCGGAAAAAGTTTGTCGGGCCAGTAGATTGTTTAGAGAATCGTGGTAAATTGTTGAGTGCTCGCCTTAGCCTCGCCGTTCATCCCGATCGCTTGAGGCACAATGGAAGGCGGAAGCTCGAATGGGGGTGCCGGGAAGAATTGACAATTGACGATTAAAAATTGACAATTATCAATTCCTTCGACCCGTCTCGAACGGCCCCCACCCCGGGAGCCGATTTCTCCCCAGCTCCCATTCTAAATCGAACCGACCCCGACCTCTTCCGGACGGGGGAGGTATCGACCCTTCCATGCAATTAACCTCTATAGATCGAATCGCGAAACTCGAACCCATGCCAAATCCTTCTTTGCAAGAAGAAACTTCCATCCCGGAAAAGGCTGACGAGAGCCAATCCAAAGAGGTATTCAATCCTTCTTTGCGGGAAACTCCTGTTCACGAACCGGCCGACGTGATCCCATCCAAACAGCAAGAGTCGCTGTTGGACTGGCTCAAGCGCACCGGACGCCTGATTGCTCGGGATACCCTCGAACCGGTCGAGGGTTACAGACCAGAGGAAGAGGAAATTTCCGAACTCATCGTCGATGATACGTCCGACGACTACGGGGACAACGATGAAGAAATGGAAGAATAAGACGGCGTGACGGGTTGCGGGGGATGGACGGCGGTTGAGGCGTTCCCGTGGAGCAGATGCGTTTGACAAATTGCTCGCGAGTTCTTTGGTGTTGAGGATTGATTCAAAAAAACCGTGGATAGTAAATTTGCTGATTCCAGGTCGCCCAAACTTGCGGGATGGCACTTGCTACTCTTTCTGAGTTTGAGCTCGGGCGCTTTCCTCGTCGGCTTGGATGTAATCGCCAACGAGCTGCTGCCGGCCCAAATGTCCCTGTTCGTGCCCTTCGTCATCTGCGCTCTGGCGGTTGGCGCCGCCGGACAGTGGACGGTGCCGATGTTGAGGCGGATCAAAGCCGGACAGTTCATCCGGGAAGACGGCCCCCAGAGACATCTCAAGAAAGCCGGAACCCCCACGATGGGCGGCATCTTTTTCATCCCGGTGGGAGTGGCCACCGCCGCGGCCGGATCGGGCTTCTACCCGGATGTCATCGCCGTGTGTACCCTCACCCTCGCCTACGGGGCGATCGGATGGCTGGATGACTGGCAAATTTTGAGACGGAAATCCAACAAGGGCATCTCGCCCAAAATGAAACTGGCGCTGCAAGTCGGATTTGCAGTGCTGTTTTGTCTGTGGATGGCCCGGACCGGACCCGACGCGGCGTCCGCGATCGCCCTACCCCTGGGCCTGACATTATCCCTGGGCTGGCTCTTTTGGCCCCTGGCTACCTTCGTCCAAGTTGCCGAAAGCAACGCCACCAACCTGACGGACGGGGTGGACGGCTTGATGGGGGGATTGGGGGCGATCGCATTTTTGGGGATGGCCGCCCACCTCGCCCCCACCTCCCCGGAATTAACCCTGTTTTGCGTCTGCCTGTCCGGGAGTTGCCTGGGATTCGTCACCCACAACCGCAACCCCGCCAAAGTCTTCATGGGGGACACGGGCGCCCTAGCCCTGGGGGGAGCCCTAGCCGGTGTCGCCCTCCTCAGCAATAGTCTCTGGGTGTTACTGATTTTGAGCGGTATTTTCCTGGCCGAAACCCTCTCCGTGATCGCCCAAGTCCTGTACTACAAAGCCACCAAAGGCCCCGACGGCGTTGGGAAACGCCTGTTCAAAATGGCCCCCCTCCACCACCACCTGGAGCTGTGCGGGTGGTCGGAAACCCAGGTGGTGGGCTGTTTCTACCTCGTCCAAGCCCTGCTGGTCTGGGTCGGCCTCGTCCTCGGCGCCTGATGGGTTTGTAGTTTGGGAACCGGCGAAGTTAGAAAATATAGCAACGAGCGATGGCGTGGTAACAGTTGAAATGGGGTCAGAACCAGGGGCTCTATCCCCTTGTTAAAACCCTTATAGAAAAGCCGTTTCAGTTCCCGATTCCCGATTCCCGATGCTCGAGGACCGCGCGCAGCGCTATAAAAGTGTATGCAACTGTTTTGACTTCCACCCGGCCACCCCGACCATGCCCTACGTTTCCGTTGTCATTCCCATCTATAACGGCGAAACCGACCTCCCCGACCTGATCGCCTGCCTGCGATCGCAGACCTACCCCGCCACCGACGTCGAATACCTGCCGGTGGACAACAACAGCCGCGATCGCACCCCGGAACTCCTCGCCGCCGCCGAAGACCCGACCTTTCCCCTGCGCCCCCTCTCGGAAACCCAAATTCAGAGTTCCTACGCCGCCCGCAACCGCGGCATCCGCGCCGCCACGGGGGAAATTATCGCCTTCACCGACGCCGACTGCCGCCCCGAACCCCAATGGCTCGAAGCCCTGCTGCAACCCTTCCAGGACGATCAAATTGGCCTGGTGGTGGGGGAAATCCTCGCCCTACCGGGCGACACCCTCCTGGAACGGCACGCCGATCGCCAGGACACTCTTTCCCAAAAATACACCCTCGCCCACCCCTTCTACCCCTACGGCCAGACGGCGAATTTGGCGGTGCGACGGGAGGCTTTCGTCAAGGCGGGGCTGTTCCGCCCCCACCTCACCACCGGGGGAGACGCAGACCTGTGCTGGCGCATCCAGCGCGACACCGACTACCAACTGGCCTTCATGGAAAAGGCGGTGGTCAGACACCGCCACCGCGCCACCCTGCGATCGCTCCGCAGCCAGTGGCGGCGTTACGGGGAGTCCAACCGCTACCTCCACGACCTGCACGGGGTGGACTTGATGAAAGAGATGACACCCGCAGATTACGCCTACCGCCTGGGGCGCTGGCTGGTGAAGGAATTTCCCGCCAAAGGTTTGAAAGCGATCGCCGGCCGGGGGGACTGGGTGGACGCGATCGGTACCCCCATCGGCCTGCTGAACGCGCGATCGCGGGCAGAAGGCCAGCGGGAAGCTGTCCTCTCGGAACAGGCCAGACAGATCGAGTGGCTGTGAGGATAATTGATAATTGATCATTGATAATTGATAATTGATCATTGATAATTGATAATTATTTATTGTTGATGCATTCCCAGCTCCCCGCGTGTGGCGCTATAAAATGGGAAGGTTGAGCTAGGTTGTCGCGCCCATGAATGTCACACCTGTTATTCCCCGTTCCACTCAGACCCTCACCCGAGTGGGGGTCATCGGCGGCGGACAGTTGGCCTGGATGATGGGGGGCGCGGCCCGGGATCTGGGCCTGTCCCTGATCGTGCAAACCCCCCACGGCAGCGATCCGGCCGTTCCCTTCGCCGCGGATACGGTTCTGGCGGCGATCGAAGATGCGGGGGCGACCGCAGAATTGGCGAAACGCTGCGATGTGATCACCTTTGAAAACGAGTTTATCGACCTGGATGCCTTATCAGTCCTAGCTCAGTCGGGAGTCTGTTTCCGCCCCCGTCTGGAAGCCCTCGCGCCACTGCTGGACAAGTTTGACCAACTGTGTCAGTTGCGGGATCTGGGAATCCCCGTGCCGCGCTTCGAGGCATTGACCCGGGTTGGGGGCGACGGCGACCCCGACATCGACCACGGTTTGGGCTATCCGGTGGTTTTGAAGGCCCGACGCCACGGCTACGACGGCCAGGGGACCTTCATCATCCCCGATGCGGAAACCCTGGCCCGAACTTGGGCGAAATTCGGCTATCCCCCCATGTTGTTGCAGGAGTTCGTCCCCTTCGAGCGGGAATTGGCTGCGATCGCAGCCCGTTCGGTGGCGGGGGACGTGGCGATTTTCCCGATCGTGGAGACGGTCCAAGAGGACCAGGTGTGCCACCGCGTCATCGCCCCGGCGAATATCGCGGCGGATGCGGCGGCGTCCATGGATGCGATCGCCCGCACCCTCCTCAAGGGGTTGGACGTGGTGGGGGTGTTCGGGATCGAGTTCTTCCTGACGGCCGACGGGCGCATTTTGGTGAATGAAATCGCTCCCCGCACCCACAATTCCGGCCACTTCAGTTTAGATGCCTGCGAAACCTCCCAATTCGAGCAACATTTGCGGGCGGTTTGCGGCTTGCCCCTGGGAAATCCGAGTCTCAAGTGCGGGGGGGCGGTGATGGTGAATTTGTTGGGGTTCGAGTTCGCCAAATCTGACGATTTGCAAAAGCGGGAACAACTCGCGGCGATCCCCCGGGCGAAGGTCCACTGGTACGGGAAAACCGAGTCCCGCCCGGGCCGAAAATTGGGTCACGTGACGGTATTGATCGACGCGGACAACCCGGATATCCGACAGGCGGAGGCGGAGGCGATCGCTCGGCGGGTGGAGGCGATTTGGTACGAAAAATGATCCGGTATGAGTGACGGCGAAACTGTATAACTCATCAGTGGCGGGCGATCGCTCCGTAATTTCTCGGAGATTTCGCCCCCACCCAGGTATTGAAACGGAAACTAAAGTTCAGTAATCGTACTGTGGTTGATACAGGATGTCGGTGGCTAACCTAGATATAGGTTCTCTCCCAGAGAGTCAGAGCTTTCTATTTCGGGTCTTTCAACCTCAAAAATCGGGTTGTTCAACCCCCAAACTGAGGGTGCTCTCGCCGGTTATTGAACGAGCACGACTAGGAGTCAGAATTTTATGTCCAAGCAATGCGTTGATATCAAACGATACGTGATCAAAGTTCAACTGTATCCCGAAGCATCCCACGACACGGAAATCAATCCCGAAATTTCGATGGAACAGGAAGTCTTTGCCGTCCTCGACGAAGATGGCGGGGGGTGGAAAGTTTGGCAACCCGACGCCTACAAAGAAGGGGGTTATTCCGTCACCGCTTCCGATCGCATGGCCGCAATTTTATCTTCCCTGCACCAGCGCCACTGCCACCCCGCCTGATCTTAAGTTCGGATCGTCAGTGATCATACAGATTTCTGATTATAGCGCAGCGCGCAGGTAATCCGTAATAGAAAATAGGGAATAGGGAACTCAAATCACCGTTCTATCAGGGTTTCGGGTACAGCCCCCTTTCCGAAACTTTGACCACTAGAGCGCTCCTGGCTATATTGTAGAAATAGTTGGGATTCAAACTATTTGAGCGGACATGATATGATGTCAAAAAAAATAGCTGTCCTTGGGCCAGGACAGCTCCCTCAGAGAGGGGATCGGTGGGTATTTTTACGGGTTGATTATTTCAGTTGTTCAACCTTAAGATTCGATTCCCTCTCCTGGCTCGGTGGTTTCTAAGTTATCGGGATCGACGTAATAGCAGACGGAATCCAGGCAGATCAGCGCCCATCCGGAATCTTCGATGTTTTTGAGTTTGTAGGCGCCCTGGTGGACAAAAAAGCCTTTGTGGTTGCGGGTTTCAGCCTTGACGTAGACTTGGGTATCATTACTCATAATCTTTCAACTCCTTCTGTTATCAAAATGAATCTGTCAACCGGATCGGGTTTGTTAATGAGTGAAGTTACCAAATCTTATCATTTACAACTCGAATTGTCGGTTAAATAATATTATCTTTTGTAAAGGAGTTTGAAGAAGCCGCCCCGTATCTATACTCATCTTCACCGAAAATCGCCCGGGCGGAGCTCCCGTTTTGGGGGCGATACTGCCAACAATATGGCATTTTTCGGGGTCACACTTCCAGCAACCACCGTTTGACTCGGTTCAAACTTTTCCAATCCGGCTTTCGCGCCAATCCCTCTTGAAAATTCTTTTTCACCTCCTCGAGCCAATCGGAATCGGCCATAATCATCTGTTGGGCCATTTCCACATGGGAGCGGACGCCGGTTTTATTCAACTCCAACATCGACAGGGCCAAATTCACCCGCGCTTGGGGGTCGTGGGGATTCAACTTGACGGCGGACTTGGCGGCTTTGTAGGCGGCGTTGGGTTTGTCGGCGAGGAGGTACAGCCAAGCCAGACTCGTCCAGGCGTTGCTATTTTTCGGGGCGCGATCGCACACTTGGCGAAATACGGGGATGATATTCTCGGGCGCTTCCCCCGCCTGGTAGCGCTCGAATCCTTCCTTAAACAGTTCTTCCGGGGTTTGGGTCGTCACGGCGGTCTACTCCATTCATTCTGCGACAGGACAAAGGCGATCGGTGATCTGACGAGATCAAAAACCGATCGCCCCCGATTGTAGCGGATCGAGTGCCATGGGAACTGAGATCAGATCCGGTTTAAGTCCAGAGGAGGCACAGGAGGCACAGGAGGCACAGGAGGCAGAGAATCTCCACTTCCTGTTGCCTATTGCCAGATGAGCTGTTGCCTCCCCTACTCCCCTAAGTGGCGAAGGACTTGCCGCAGCCACAGGTTTGGCTGGCATTGGGGTTGGTAAACTGGAAGCCACCGCCGATCAGGGAGTCGCTGTAGTCGAGGACCATGCCGTAGATGTACAGCAAGCTTTTCGGGTCGCAGACGACTTGGAAACCCTCGTAGTCGAAGGTCTCATCGGTTTCCTGGATCTGGTCGGGGGCGATAAAATCCATCATGTAAGACATCCCGGAACATCCGCCCTGACGAACCCCCACGCGCAAATAGAGGTCTTGTCCTTGCTTTTCCCGGAGGAAGAGCACCTGCTTGATGGCGGAATCCGTCATCTGAATGCCCTGGGCTTGAGGCTGAGTGGCTTGTGTCATGGGTTGTCCCAACTCCTTATGATTGCGAACGCTTCAAAACTTTTTATCTATGCCGAATTTAACTTGTATTGTATCAACTCAACTTCATTTGGGTGAAACCCGCCATCGAAATTCACCGGATCTGAAGGGGGTGGAGGGGGGGAAATGGATCATTTCGATCGCGGCAGCGTGACTTTTCGGGGCGTCCGGGTCTTCTGCCAGACTCATTTTGCCATACAATTAATTGATATGAGCGATCCAAGCCCTCTGGGCCTCCGACATCCATCCCGGTTCCGAGATGTCCGACTCGGCAGTTGATCGCGGACCGATCCTTCACCCGATGGCGCGATCGGCAATTTCGGATCGAGACGGGGTGATTTGAAGAACCTAGCAACTTCGTCTGAGAATTATGTAGGATCGTAGTCTGGTAGCAGAACCGAAAAAAATAGGATCTCAATGGCACGTCTCAACGCTTCAACCCTCCGTCGGCTGCAAAATTTACCCGCCATTCCGAGCGTGTGGGAGGGCGACCGCCGTCCGATCGCTCCGGAGTCCGGTGCGAGTTTGGAGGGAGATGCCGAGGCGGGCGGCGAATGTATCATTTGGGTGGACGGGTCCCAAGGGATGGTGCGGGCGATGGATATGGTGCCGGCCGAGATGGGACCCGAAGCGATCGTCCGGACCCTGCTGCGGGCGATGGAGCACCCCCAAAGTCCGACACCGGCGGCTCGGCCCCAAAAAATTGTCGTCAAAGATCGGGAAATCCAATTTTTCCTGCGCGGCGTCTTGCAGGATCTCGATATCGTCATCGACTACGTGCCGGACCTGCCGCTCATCGACGAGATCTTTCGGGGACTTCAGGAAGTCGCGGACTCCCGCCCCCCCCAACTCCCCCGCCAGTATGCGGAGGCCCTCACGGAAAAAGCTTACGAAATTTGGCGGGATGCGCCCTGGGAGAAGCTGGGCGAACATCAAATTTTGTCCCTCGAGGTGAATCAGTTCGATGTCGGCACCCTCTATGTGTCCACCCTGGGCAAGCTGGGGATGGATTACGGGGTGCTGATGTACCGCTCCCTGGACTCCCTGCGACGGTTTCGAGAGCGGGTGGTGGTCCGGGAACCTTTCGACAACCTGGAAGAGGCTTTTTTGACCCAGGATTGCCTGTTCGTTACCTTCGAGCGATCGCAGGAATTGGACGAGGACGATGACGATGACGTGAATTGGGCGGCCCTGCCACTCTCGGAAATTCAGCCCAATTTCGGCAACCTCCACCCCCTCGAAGGGCTGCGATCGATCCTCTACGACGAAGAGGCGGGGCTGATGCTGGTGGCTCTGGAAGCCCTGCACCGCTTTTTGCGCGATTTCCGCTACAAGTTGAGTCCCCGTGCCTTCCCTAGTCTCTCCAAGCGATATCGGATTCCGTCTCCCCAGCCGGAGGAGGGCAAAAAGCTGATTTCGGTGAAGGTGGAAACCCTCCCCGAGGTGGCGGACGAACTGATGGAGATGGTGAACGAGGCGGAAGCCGAGGAGGAGGAGTTGGAATTCGATGTCCCGGTGTTGCGGGACGATCTGGTTCCCCCGAAGTCGTTTTTGAGTTTGGGCGTGGTTCCCTGGGAGACGGCTGAGTATTTGCGGGAACACGCCAAGTTTCACCAACCCCCGGAGGTGGAAATTCCCGAGGAAGGAGACGGCTTGCCGGTGATTTTGATTCAAACTTCCAAGCCGAAAGCCCAGGCGTTGATTCAGAATTTGCAGGACGCCGGGGGGTTGATCGGCATCTGTTTCAACCCGGGGGAAGATCCGGCGGAGGGTCGAAATTACGACCTGGGAATTTTGAAAACCGAAGACGGCGATTTGCACTTGTTCGGGGAGTTTGAAGAGGACGACCCTACTCACCGGGAAGCCCGGAAAAAGTGGGAGCGACGCTGCAGCGAAACCCGAGGCTGGTGCGGCCTGATCATCGCGATGGGTCTGACGGGCGCCTCCCGGGGTCAACCGGGTTTCAAGGATATGATGGCCCTGCTGGAGGTGCGATCGCTCTCCCCCCAGGAGTTGGGATTGGGTCCGCTGCAGTTGATGCCGTCGGCGTTTTGAACAATTAAAAATTAAAAATTAATCATGATTAATTTTTAATTAATGCTCCGGCTTCCGACTCGTCGGATTTGATGTGGCTTTCTGGCAATTGTCAATTTTGGCGGATGAAGGGCGATCGCGCCCGATTTTTGGGTGAACTGAAGGATGACCAGAAAAGGCGAAAGTGTTGACAATTTTACCCGCGGCAAAGATAAAAAAATGATAAATCTGGTATAAACGATCTCTTTTGAGTTAAAATGTAATTAGAACTACCGTTCTTAATTGTGCCATCACTTAGACTATTTCTTGAGCCGAAAAAGGAATCTATCCGATGATGCAAGGGACGTTGGGAGTCACGCCATTTGACAGATGCGTGATCAATATGTCTTTGATTCACCTGTGCGATCGCGAAAGCTACGTGAGTCAGGAGATGCAAAAGCGCTACACCGAACGGAAACGGGAGACAAACGAAGCGATCGATAATCCGTGGTTGGAGTTGCATCAGTTCACGATTTTGATCCCCCATCCCGATCGCGAGTACGAAGATACGACGTTGGATTTGGGACTGACTCACGGTTACAATATCGAAGTGGAACCCGTTGGCGATCGCGCCACCATTCCCTACCCAATTCCGGAAGGCGGACATTTCGTCATTCTCCTCAAGCAAAATAACTTCAAATCGGAAGAGTTTTTGATGTTTGGAACGGGAATTTTCGTCCGTCCCCTGGGTATTCTCAGTCTCGATATTGTGGGCGATCGGGGTGAGTCAAAACCTGTGATTATCAAACATCCCATTATCCGAGAATATCCCCCAGATTGGGAACAGAAATTAAAACGGTTTCTCAACGGGGAAATGAAGTGGAACGAACTGCCGAGTCCGGTGGGATACGTCGATCGCGCCTACCATCGGGATTATCGCCCTCCCACCTGGAATGAAATGGCTTTGGCGGCGCGGGGGTTGGCCGGGTTTTAAGAGGGGTTGAAACGGGCAAATGATTGGAGATGCGATCGCCTCATCGATCTGTGCATTCATGAAAGCCATATCTCAGGAATTTGATCAGGTGTAAAAGTCAAATAGAGGGGGCGGGTTTTATCGTTGAAGTGCAACCGGGGGGCGATCGGCTGTCTCGAATAAGTCTACAGATAGAGGTCGATATCGGATTTTTCAGTTAACCTCAACAGTATAAAGTTGGGTTCCATCCAGCTAGATATTGTATTCGGAGAGGGGGATTTAACCCTTCGCTCTTCATTCGAGGACGTTATTTCATGCTAAAATATCGCACGACCATCGGATGGTCTCTGATCACGTCGGGTATCGTAACGCTTTCACTCAAGGTTTTGCCCTGGGACTCGCTGTGGTGGGGTATCGCATTTCTCATTGTCGGAAGTAGTATTTTCTTGATCCGGAAAAGTTAAAATTTTTTGTAGATTCAGATCGGACCTTATGGTGCGTGAAGGCAAAAAAGGGACAAGTTTTTTGTCGGGTTATATCTGGGAATGCGATCGCGCAAAATTTCCACAAAAATAAGTGGCGACAGGTTGACCGAAAATCGTCATCTCTGCCGCCACAAATATTGGTTTCAACTGTGGCAGTTACATCCCGCATGGCCGCAGCCATCGCCGTCAGGGTGGCCGTTGGCACAGGCTTCGCTACAGTAATACTTGCCATCCTTTTGAATGGCTTTGGCGGTATCGACAACGCACAGACAGGACTCGCAGGCACATTTGATTTGGGTGGCGGTCGTCATCACAACTTCTCCTGAAGATACAATAGACTAAAGCTTGAACAAGCTTTCATGGTTACTACCATAACATCTGAACAGGCTTTCAGATATTAGATTCTGGAAGCTTAACAATTTCTTCAGGATCGGTATCGATCCGCACCGCAGTCGAAACCTCCGCACCCCCTTATGTCTGACACCGCTGACCCGAATGCCCGCCCAGACCCAGACTCCGCGCCCCCCCGGGCCGTGGAAAAAATTTTGAGCGTCGAAAAAGCTCAACGCATGGCAGAATTTTTTAGTATTTTAGGAGATCCGAACCGCTGGCGGATCTTGTCGGCCCTAGCCCTGAAAGAAATGCGGGTGCGCGACCTGGCCGCCGCCGTCCAAATGACCGAATCTGCCGTCTCTCATCAACTGAGAATTCTCCGCACCATGCGGTTTGTCAGGTATCAGAAACGGGGCAGAAATGTGGTGTACGGGCTCAAAGACCATCACATTTTCAACCTTTACCGCGACGTTTCCGAACACCTGGACGAGGCGGAGGACGACGACTGAAAGGGGTGCGATCGCTTTCAATGCTTTTCCCCCAACAATGCTAAAAGCTCCCAGAAGATGACAGAAATGACCTAAATTTGTTACGATCAAAGATGCTTTTTAGCCCAATCTCAGTAATCGAGGCGATCGGACATGAAATTAACCGCGACAGAACAGGGCTTATTAATTCCCAAAGGCTTGTTAGGAGAAAACCAAGAATTTGAGATTCTTCAAGAAGAGGATAAAATTATTATTACGGCAGTCCCCAAAACATCCTCGATTGGGGATTTGGGTTCAAATCCTGTGGAATGTGATGTCGAGGATGGTGCGATCGACCACGATCGCCATCTGTATGACCAATGAAAATATTTATTTTTTGGATACAAGCTATACTTTGGCTTTCCAGGATTTGCGTTCAAATTGCTCAAGAACAAGAAACCATCCAAACCCTAAAAGCTGACTTCATCGAAATGGGAGTCGGACATCACACATCGGATTTCAAAAAACGGCTTCAGCAAAACCAACGCCGATCGAAATTTTTTCAACCTTAAAATACCATGATTAGTCTAAATATAGATGACATTCAAAAAAATTGGTCGGGATTTATAAAATTGATCGAAGAAGGCAATACCCTGATCATTACTCAAGCCGATCGCCCCATTGCTGAAATCAAACCGATCTCAACAAGTACACCTCAAAAAAAACGTCGTCCTATCGGTTTATGCGAAGGGGAATTTATCGTCCCCGATGATTTCAACGATCCCCTACCAGAAGAAATAATTGACTTGTTTGACAATCCATGAATATCCTCCTAGATACTCATATTTTTCTCTGGTTGCTGACCAACGATAGGCGACTGCCTGAAAGATGTCGTGATGCGATTAGTAGTCAAGAAAATGAAGTGTACCTCGGTGTCGTTTCCGTATGGGAAGCGATGATTAAATATCAATTGGGAAAATTGCCTTTGCCAGAATCACCGGAAATTTACGTTCCCAAACAGCGTGAAAGACACCAGATTGCCAGTTTGTCGATTAGTGAAACGACAATTACTCAATTAGCCAAATTACCCCCTTTGCACAAAGACCCATTCGATCGCCTTTTGCTTTGTCAATCTTTGGAACATGATTCGATCATCATGACAGAAGATGAAGCAATTATTTCTTATCCCATAGCTAAAATTTTTTAGATTCAGACCCATTCTGCGGTAAAATACGGAATACCGATCGCTCCCCCCGCCATGCAGTGCAAAGTTTGTGCGTCCCCGTCCCTCCCCTTCGGTCAGGCTGCGGTACTCAACCGCTACCCGGTCAGTTATTTTCGATGCCAACATTGCGGGTTCGTGCAGACGGAAGAACCCCACTGGCTGTCCGAAGCATACGATCGCGCGATCGCTTCGAGTGACGACGGCCTCGTATTTCGCAACCTGATGTTGGCACAATTGTCGAGTCAGATTATCACTCAATTTTTTGATCCCGAGGGCCGGTTTCTCGACTACGGCGGCGGTTACGGTCTGTTCGTGCGGCTGATGCGGGAAATCCGGTTTCAATTCGACTGGTGCGATCGCTTCTGTGATAACCTATTTGCGGCAGAATTTGAAGCCACCCTCGACCCCGACTCACCCTATGAATTGGTCACGGCGTTTGAACTGTTCGAGCACTTTTCCAACCCCCTCAACGACATCCGCCAACTGCTGAAATTATCGCGAAATATTTTATTCTCAACCGAGCTCCTCCCCCCCCACAATCCGAAACCCGGCCAGTGGTGGTACTACGCACCCCAGGAAGGACAGCACGTCAGCTTTTACACCCCGAAAGCATTAGAGGTAATTGCAACAAAACTGGGATTAAATGTCTATTCTAACGGTTCCTCCCTCCACCTCTTGACGGAAAAGATACTCTCTCCCGAACAGTTCGCAAAATTCGCCCAATATGACGCTGCGGAATTGCGGAAGTTTTTGCGGTCTTCTCGGAGTTATCGCCAAACCTTGGAACGGATCGAACGGCAACCCCAACCCTTGGAAATTGTCGCCCCGAAGCTGGGTGTCAATGTCGCCGGTTTCGTCAACGGAGAATTTGGCATCGGCGAAGGAGTCCGGGCAACTTTGCGGGGGATGGAAGCCGCAAACATTCCCGTTGCCATCAATAATTTTACCGGAAGTCCGCACCGAAAACAAGACACCAGCTTCCGGAATTTTACCTCGGAGAATCCCCACCCGGTCAACCTGATCCAGATCAACGCCAACGACGTGATGCGGTTCGCCAAACTCGTCGGATCGGACTATTTTAAAAATCGATATAATATCGGATTCTGGGCTTGGGAGTTGCCGGAGTTTCCGCCGGAGTGGATGCCGGCGTTTTCCCTGTTTCACGAGATTTGGACCTACAGCGATTATTGCGTGTCCGCCATCGGCAGGGTGTCTCCCATTCCGGTTATTAAAATGATGCCGACGGTCTCTCTTCCGCCGGCGACGCTGACGCGGGAACGGGTGGGACTTCCCAAAGATAAATTTATCTTTTTATTCATGTTCGACTTTTTCAGCCGCATGGAACGGAAAAATCCCCTGGCGGTGGTGGAGGCGTTTAAATTGGCATTCGGAAATAACCCGGCCGAGGTGGGTTTGGTGGTGAAGTGTTCCAACTCCGATCGCTTCCCCCGGGAACGATCGCAACTCCTGAATGCGATCGCCGATTCCCCCGCTATTTCGATTATCGATCGCTATCTGTCCCGGGATGAAATAAACGCTTTGGTTTCCCACTGCGACTGTTATATTTCCCTGCACCGTTCGGAAGGGTTCGGACTGACGATGGCCGAAGCCATGTTTCACGGCAAACCCACCATCGCGACGGGGTATTCTTCCAATACCGAATTTATGAATTTGGCGAATAGTTTTCCCGTCAAATATCGCCGGGTTCCGATCGCAAAAGCCGACGGCCCCTACCAGCCGGGAAATATTTGGGCCGAACCCGACATCCGACAAGCCGCCGAGTTGATGCGGTACGTTTTTAAAAACCCGGAAGCGGCCGCACAAATTGGCAGAAAAGCCGCCGCCGATATTCGCTCTTTACTCAGTCCCCAAGCCGTCGGCGATCGCATTTTGAACCGCCTGCAAACGATTCAAACCGCAACGGATAATTTCACCAAAATTGCTCCGGTGGCGGCTCCGTCTTTTTCGACTTCCTCAACCGCACCTCCCCTGGTGAGTATCTGCATCCCGACCTACAACGGAGAAGCGTTTATTTCCGAAGCGATCGCCAGCGCCTTTTCCCAAACCTATTCCCACTGCGAAATTATCCTCGCCGACGACGGATCGACCGATCGCACCGTGGCGATCGCGGAGTCTTTGAAATCTTCCTCCCCCGTCCC
The DNA here is from genome assembly GCF_055795065.1 of Lyngbya sp. CCY1209. Taxonomy (NCBI): domain Bacteria; kingdom Bacillati; phylum Cyanobacteriota; class Cyanophyceae; order Oscillatoriales; family Microcoleaceae; genus Lyngbya; species Lyngbya sp. CCY1209. The sequence goes on along the minus strand of NZ_JAYFER010000586.1, from coordinate 17,130 downwards.
CTTCCGCATCTTCACCCACATCAATTATGGTTTGGTGGAGAATCTCAATTTTTGCCTGTCCCAAGCCGGGGGAAAATACATCAAATTTCTATTGCAAGATGACCGCCTCGAAACCAACTGCGTCGAAGAATTGGTCGCCCTCGCGGAACGAGCTCCGAACGTCGGTTTAGTTTTCTCCCGCCGCCATACCTTTATCGACCCGCGATCGCTCTCTCACCCGAAATGTCGGGCTGCCTACAACGGGACAAAAAATTTGCATCGAGATTGGTCGAAATTGCAGCCGATTCAAAACGGTTCCGAATTGCTCTCCGATCCGAATTGCTTCCGGGGTCGATTGAATAAAATAGGCGAACCGACGACGGTTTTGCTGTCGCGATCGGCTGTTTCCAAATTGGGGGGATTCGATCCCGATTTGCATCAGTTTTTGGATGTGGATCTGTGGTTCAGAATTATGGGGGATTACAAAATTGGTTTTGTCGATCAACCGTTATCCTGCCTGCGGATTCACCAGGATCAACAAACCCAACGCAATATCGCCAAAGGTCAAAATCTCCGCGACTACGGCCGGCTGTATCGAAAAATAATGGTCGATCCGGATTATCGGTTTTTGAGTTTATCTGTCAAAGAACAAATCCTGCAACAACTCTGGGTCAAATCTCGTCCGGATTATCTGGAGTTGTCGCGGACGCTGGCGGAACAATATCGCCAAAATCCCGGACACGAACCCAGTCTGGAAAATCTCCGGCTGCTGCGAAAGGTGACGGCGACAATGTGGCTGAATTCAGACCGCGATCGCCTACAGAAACTATACAACGCCGAGGGGGGAAAAGTCAATGAAATTATCCGAAATAGCGGGATAACTGAAATGGCGATCGCCGACGGGGAGTCCGAATTGTGGGAACGCATCAAACTCCAACTTTCCCGAGGCTTCACCGCCGAAACTGGCGGTCAGTTGTTGCTGGCGGCGATGCTGTACCGTCCCGCCTACCAACTCCCGCTGCACTATCAAAATGCGATCGTCCCCGATTACCTGTTCGACGAGTTTATCCGCTTTCTGTTTTCCCCGGTGCGAGAATTTAACCAAGTCGGAGATATCGAAAATTACGTTAACTTTGTCTCGGATATCTGGGACTATTTGAAACGCCACATTCAAACCGATTCCGAAAACAGCAGTCTGTGGGTTTATGTCGCCAAAATTGCCCTGGAATTGTGGGACGGACGGCCGCTGCTGAATGTCGATGGCGATGTCGAGTCAATTTTGAGCGATCGCGATGCCGTTTTGGATTTTTATCTGCCAGCGATCGGACATAAAATTGATTATAATTTCGACCAAAATAACCGCCGAGATAACAATAAAATATCGGTGGGAATCCTGATTGACAACCTTTGTTTGGATGACGAAATATTGGCGGTTCTCGCAGTGTATGAAAAATTTAATTTCTATCAGTTTGACATTTTTCTGTTTTTTGGTACAATGGAAGATGATAGGCTGGGCAATTTATGTGCATCCAGCTTCACGGGGTGCATGGCTCTGCCAACATCTTTGCCCGAACGGGTGCAGACATTGCGGCGCTCAAACCTGGACGTGGCGGTGATTGCGTCCGATGTAACCGCCGAAGTCAACTCCTACACTCAACTGGCGCGGCACCGACTCGCCCCCCTACAGGTGTACGCCGCCGGGTCGCCCGCACGTCACGAAGATCCCGACGATCGCATCATCCCGGATCTTTTGGATTCTCGCTGGTTTGCCCCGGCGTCCGCATCCCCCCAAACCGAGCTAACGCGCCGAAAATTGGGCGTTTCAGAGCAGACGGTCCGATTTCTATCCGTAGTGGAATGGGAACAGGTGACGCCCGAAATGCGGGCGACCTGGGCTAAAATTTTGATGGCAGTTCCCGAGTCCATTTTAGTGTTAGTCCTCGAGTCCACTCCGGCTGAGAACCCGCCGATGGGGCAAGTGCGATCGCGCTGGTCCCGACAGGGCCTCGACCCGGGGCGAATCCGGTTGCTGCCGAACCTCTCGAAGGGGGACAGGCAGACCATTTTCAGCCTCGCCGACATCTACTTGGAGCCCTTTCCGAAAACGGGGAGTCCGTCCCTGCTGAGGGCGTTAAAATCGGGGGTTCCCGCCGTCGTCCGGGAAGGAAAAACGGCGCGATCGCGGCGGGGAGCGGCCCTGTTGCGGCTTTTGGAACTTCCGGATGCGATCGCCACAGACGAGCAACTGTATATAAACCAGAGCATCCGTCTCGGAAGGGAACCGGAGTACCGCCGAGCCGGCGCGGAACAGATCCGGCAGAACTTCCCGAAGTGGAGACATCAGTTCGACTCCGAGAGTCGAGCGACGCAATTGCAAGCACTCTTCAATCGTCGGGTAAATTAATGTAAGTGGTGAGAAACTGAATCGGTCGGCGATCGGCCCGATTCAGAGGGACAGACGTTGAATCCAGACGGAACCGATCCGAATTCAGATTCGTCGGGGGTGGAGCGGCGAACGGTCTGTTATTATCGGGACAGAATCGAAACAGCTTGGATGAATGGGGTAGCCCAAGTCAGTTGGAGCAGAGTAATGACCGGAGTGTACAAAGTCGGAGAAACCATCATTAAGGCGGAAGAAATTCCATCGCGACTGAAACGGTATCAACTCATGCCGCAATTTCTGCGGGAGGTGATTTTGGACGAGGCGACCGCCTCGATCGCCTGCACCGAAGAAGAGGTGGCGGCTGCCATCGAACAGTTCGCGGCCCAACATCAACTCACCTCCCCCGAAGCCCAGCAGGCCTGGTTGAAGAGCCACCGAATGACGCGGGAAGACCTCGAAGCGATCGCCCGGCGGCCGATCAAGCTGGAAAAATTCAAACAGCAACAGTGGAGCCACAAGGTTGAAAGCTATTTTATCACCCGGAAAACCGGCCTCGACCAAGTGGTTTATTCCCTGATCCGCACCAAAAATCCCGGACTCGCCCACGAACTCTACTTTCGCATCTCCGAGGGAGAACAGGACTTCGCCGAAGCCGCCCGGGAATATTCCGAGGGGCCCGAATCCCGCACCGGAGGGCTGCTGGGGCCAGTGTCCCTGTCCCAACCCCACCCGGCGATCGGCAAACTGCTGTCGGTGAGCCAACCCGGGCAACTGTGGGCACCGCGACCCCTGTCCGAGTGGATGGTGCTGATCCGGCTCGAAAAGTTCATTCCCGCCCAACTCGACGAGTCCATGCGGCGCCGCCTGATCGAGGAACTATTTGAAACCTGGCTGCGAGAGCAGATCGCCGAAGTCGGCTCTCTCGAACCCCTGCAAACTGAGGTGTCTTCAGTATCATGACCACATCCGCCGTTTCCAACTTACAGATCCGGGAATTTCTGGCCGAAACCCACCCCTTCGATCGCCTGTCGGAAAAAGCGATCGAAAAGGTGCTGCCCCAATGCCAGTTGTTGAGCTACCGCACCGGACAGCCGATCTTCGAGCGGGACAAACTGCCCACCCAGGTGGCGGTCGTCTACCAGGGACAGGCCCGACTCCTGGGATACGACGCCCGCACCCAACGCCACGTCAGCTTGAGGCTGCTGGGGGCGCGGGAAGTCCTGGGCTGGGCCGGGTTGGTGCGGGGAGTCCCCTGCGAGACAGCGATCGCCTCCACGGACACGATCTGCGTCACCCTGCCGGCGGCGGCATTTCTGAACCTGATCGATCGCGAGCCGAATTTCGGGGAAGCCTTCCGGGATCACGCGGCGATCGCGGAAGTATTTGAACTCCTCAGCCAGAGCCTCCAACAGCAAGCCAACGCCAGCGGCAACGTCAAAGAATTGACCCAGGAATTTTGGCCCGATGCGGTGGTGGTCAACCTCCTCGAAGGCCAAAAGAAAGGTAACGACCTGCGATCCATGCTCGACCCCGAGCGCGCCTGGCTGGTCAGCAGCGGGGTGCTGGGGGATTATGCGATCGGGAGCGTCCTCTCCCCCGACACCCTGCCCCGGACACTGAAAGCCGAAGGCCCCCGGGGGGTGCGGCTCGTCGGGCTGCGGACGGCCCCGGCGCCGAAGGATGGGGAGGTCAGGACGGAAGAACCCGCCGACGGCAACGGATTGAGAACGGGACTGGATATCGTCCCCGCCCCCCCTACCCCCCCGGAACCCGAACCGGACGCCGGCAAGCAAATTCAGCGGTTCCCCGTCGTCCGGGGTCGCGGCCAGATCGACGCCCCCCTGGCCTGCTTCAATATGTTGAGCAAGCACTTCCGAGTCAACTTCCGCAAAGACCTGATCCGGCGGGTGATCGAGAGCCAAATTCAGACCGTGGGTTTCCTCACCCTGCAGGCCTGCGGCGCGATCGCCCAGATGATGGGCATCACCGCCCAGTTGGTGCAGGTTCCCCCCAAGGCGATCGGACGCCTGAAAGCCCCGGCCATGATCCAGTGGAAAGACAGCTTCGCCATCCTCTACAGCATCAGCGAACGCCAACTGGTGATGGCCTCCCCGGAACAGGGGATCGTCCGCATCCGCCCCGGCCAACTCGCCGAACTGTGGGGAGAAGGTGCCCCGGTGCTCCTCCTCCAGGAAGCCAAGGGCGACCAGCAGGAACAGTTCAGCTTCTGGTGGTTCGTCCCCGCCATCATGGAACACCGGGGCGTGTTCGTCGAAGTCCTGCTCTCGTCCTTCTTCGTGCAACTGTTCGGGTTGGTCAACCCCCTGATCACCATGATCATCATCGACAAGGTGATGGGACAGCGCAACATCGACGCCCTGAATATTTTGGGGATCTTGATGTTGGGGGTCGCCCTGTTCGAGGCTTTATTATCCGCCCTGCGAACGTACCTATTTGTCGATACCACCAACCGCCTCGACGTTAAACTCAGTTCCGAGGTGATTGACCACCTGTTACGACTCCCCCTGAACTACTTCGACAACCGCCGGGTGGGCGACCTTATGGCCAGGGTCGGGGAACTGAGCAACATCCGCAACTTCCTCACCGGTACGGCTTTAACCGTCGTGTTGGACGCCGTGTTCTCGGTGGTCTACGTTGCCGTGATGTTCTACCTGAGCATTCCCATGGCATTGGTGGCCCTGGCGCCCCTGCCGCTGTTCGCGTTGATTATCGTGATCAACTCCCCGATCATCCAGCGACTATTGCGACGGAAGGCGGAACTGTTCGGCCAGTCCCAGGCCTACCTGGTGGAGGTGCTCAACGGGATGCAGACGGTAAAAGCTCAAAATATCGAGCTCACCTCCCGCTGGGAGTGGCAGGGACGTTATGCCCGCTACATGAGTGCCAGTTTTAAAACCATTCTCACCCAGACGGCGGCCAACTCTATTAGTACCTTTTTGAACAAACTCTCCGCCCTGGCCCTGCTGTGGGTGGGGGCCTATTTGGTGATCGATGGACAACTGACCATCGGGGGACTGATCGCCTTCCGAATTATCGCCGGAAACGTGACGGGTTCCCTGCTGCGGTTCGTGAGCGTCTGGCAGAGTTTCCAGGAAGTGGGGATGTCGGTGGAACGTCTGCGGGACGTGCTCGACACCTATCCGGAAGCCGACGAAGCCGATCGCAACAACATTCCCATGCCGGAAATCGATGGAGCCGTTACCTTTGAAGAAGTATCGTTCCGGTTCGGCGCCAGCGGTCCGCTGCAGTTGGCGAACGTGAATCTGGACTTCCCGCCCGGTTCCTTTGTGGCGATCGTCGGGTTGAGTGGTTCGGGTAAAAGTACCCTGATGAAACTGCTGCAGCGGCTCTATCCCCCCATGTCTGGCCGCATCAAAATCGACGGTTACGATATCAATAAGGTGGAGTTGTACTCCCTCCGCCGTCAGATCGGGGTGGTGCTCCAGGATACCCTGCTGTTCAGCGGGACGGTGCAGGAAAACATCGCCCTGAGTAACCCGGAGGCGAGCACCGATGAGATCATCCGGGCGGCGAAGGTGGCTGATGCCCACGAGTTCATCATGAGTTTGCCCAACGGTTACAATACAGTTGTCGGGGAGCGGGGCACGGGACTCTCCGGGGGACAGCGACAAAGAATCGCGATCGCCCGGACGGTATTGCAAAATCCGAGACTGTTGATCCTCGACGAGGCGACGAGCGCCCTGGACTACCAGTCGGAGCGGTTGGTCAGCCGCAACCTCAACGAGGCCTTCCACGATCGCACGGTGTTCTTCATCACCCACCGTCTCAGCGCCATCAAAAATGCCGACGCCATCATTATGATGGACCAAGGATCGATCGTCGAACAGGGCACCCACGACGAATTGATGGCGATCAAGGGGCGTTACTACTGCCTGTATCAACAGCAAGAGGCACAACAGTAGGACGTTTGACGTCAGTGGTGGTAGAGGAGTCGAGTTAGTTTTTTGTCCCCTTTCGGACCACAGCGAACTAGAGATCACAGGACTTATGAAATCAGCATCAGTTACCGAACAACCGGTCATCCTGGAGAAACCCGCCCTCCTCTCCCATTTATTTCTGTGGATGATCATGCTCGTGACGACCACCGGAGTCATCTGGGCCTACTTTTCCCGCATCGAACAGACGGTTCCGGCGGTGGGAGAATTGGAATTTACTTCCGGCGCCCGGGAAATTCAAGCCCCCACCACGGGGGCGGTGGTGCGGTTGCACGTCGAAAATGGCGATCGCATCGAGAAAAATCAGCCCCTCCTCACGTTCAGTCCCACCAGTCCCAGCGCGGATCTGCGATCGCTCGAAACGTTGCGATCGACCCTGGAACGGGAAAATCAGTTTTACGGCGATATCGTCAGCGGGGGCTCGACGGCAAATTTGCCTCCCGATCTGGCGAATTTGGTGCGGGAACGGGATGCCCGCATTCAGGAAAATCAAACTTTACAGTCCTTGGTGGACGAACTCTATTTGGGCCAGGGCAGTGCCGTCAGCTTTAGCGCCTCCCAGGCAGGTTTGGTGGCCAACTACCGCGCCGAATATCAGTCCCGAGTCGCGGCGGCCCAGCTTCGCATTCAAGAACTGGAAAAACAGCTTCAGCAAAACCGAGATGCCCTGGCCGCCGCCCGAGAGCAGCTTCAATATAGCCGCAATCAATTGGCTTCTTCTGAAAAGCAATTGACTCTGGCTGAAAATCAGTTGGTGAAATCGGAAGATTTGCTGGATGTGAATCAGTCGATTTTGGATCAGATTTCTCCTTTGGTGGAAGAAGGCGCGATGTCCGACCTGCAGCGCAAGCGCCAGGAACAGGACATCCTCCGAAATCAAAATGAGGTACTCCGACAACAGGATCAAATTCAACAGCGCCAGGGCGAAATTAACCAGCGCCGGGGCGAGATCGAACGGCAGCAAGCGGAGGTGCAGCGGTTTGAAAATGAGATTCTGCGGACTCAAGCGGCGATCGCTCGCACTCAAGAAGAACTCCAAAATACCAAGGATTCTTGGGCGCGGGACCTTTACACTCGGATTCAGGAAAATAATAAACAGATTGCCAGTGCGGATTCTCAACTCAGCCGCCTGCAGTTGGACAACCAGAAAAAACTCTCCGAACTCGACGCCCAACTCGAAAAGGTGGAGGAACAGCGGGACACTCAGGTGTTGAGGGCTCCGGCATCTGGAATTGTTTTTGATTTGGCTCCCTCCACTAAAGCGAATGCCTCTTTAGATATGAATCAAGACGAGATCTGTTCCTACGTCGTCGGTTCCATCCTCAATCCGGGCGACCCGAAGCCCCTCCGCTGCGAAGAGGCTTACTACGAAGCCCAACAGACGGAACCCCTGCTGACGGTTTTGGATGACGAAGAGGGCTTGGAGGCGGTGGTTTACATCCAAAACAGCGATGTGGCCCTGGCTTTGAATGCCCTGCGGATCAAGCGGGAGTTGCTCTCGCCCTGGGATGGGAAGGAAGTCGCCGGAGAGGTGATCGAATGTCAGACCGAAAAGGATTGTATCTGTCCGACTTCGGCTGCGGCGCGGGCGGAAATTGGCATTGAGGACGAACAGTGCATCGCCGTGGAAGTGAACATCGATGCGTTTCCCTCCAACGAGTTCGGCACGGTTCCGGGCGAGTTGAAGTGGATTTCCCAGGATGCGATTCCCCCGGACGAACTGCGCCAGTATTATTCTTTTAAAGCGAAGGTGCAGTTGGAACGCCAGAACTTTATCTTGAACGATGACGAACCGGTGGAGGATCAGGTGGCGATCGGGTTGCAGTCCGGCATGGCGGTGAATACCAAGATTAATATCGGTCAGCGATCGGTTTTGGAAATGCTGTTCAGCCGATTCACCGGTCAGTTTGAAAGTATCACCAACTTGCGGTAAATCCGACTTTTTGATGTTTGATGTTGGCAAGCGATCCGCGACAGCGCACCGATCCGCGACAGCGCACCGATCGCCCAAATTTTATCTCGGACTATGGATTGGTTATCTGCTTCCGATTTTGGGCGCGATCGCTTTTGTGGCGAAATTTGGCGTCGATGTCCCCACTTTCGACCAGTGGGTTTTACCGAGTTTATTCGAGAAAACGGCGGCGGGGACACTGACATTTGGCGACCTGTTCGCCCTCCACAACACCCACAGAATTCTATTTCCCAGGCTGATTTTTATCGGCCTGGGCTTTTTGTCGAAATGGAATATTTTGGCGGAAATGTCTTTCAATTTGGGGTGGGCGATTTTATCGTTTTTGGGGTTGTATTATCTCTCTTTAATTGCCAACGGAATGGCAGACAGAACCCTATTTCATCTCGCCAATTTATTGGTCTGTGTCCTGTTTTTTTCCCTCAATCAAGAATGGCTATGGGGATTTCAACTGCCGATTTTTTTGATTAATTTTTGCGTTATTTTTGCCTGCTTAATTTTGACGATTGACGGAAAAAATAATCGCTCCAAATTTCTCTTGTCGGCAGGACTGTGCGGCATCGCCAGTTTTTCTTCGTTGCAGGGTTTGCTGTCCTGGTTGGCGTTGATTCCGGCGGTGGTTTCTCTGCCGGGAAATAACAATCAAAAACGCCGGCGATCGCTCCTGTGGCTGCTCGGTTTTGTGGTATCCTGCGGGGTGTACGCGATCGGTTATATCCGGGAACCCCGAACCGTCACTCTCTCCGGTTGGGAGCGAATTTACACCTCAATTCATTTCTTCCTAAATTTACTGGCTGCACCCCTGACATCATCTTCTAAAATTGCTGGGTTCGTCGGTTTTTTAATTCTGATTTCGTTTCTATTTTTCCTCATTTATAACTGGAGAAAATATCGGAAATTTCACACATTTTTGAACGCCTCACCGTGGATTTCTATCGGTCTATTTTCGGTGTCAACTTCTGTTTTAACAACGGTGGGGAGAGCTGAACTTGGGGCAGATTATCCCCTGTCAGCCGTCCGCTACACGACCCACAGCTTATTGTTGATTATCGCCATTCTGTATCTCGGCTTGCAGTGGATTTCCGAACGATATCCCAACTTTAAAATTCAATTTCCGGCGTTGCTTTACAGCTTCCTGTGTGGCGTTATTGCCTGTGCGCTGTGGGTCAGTTCCGGGCAGGCGATCGCCCGTTCTGATCGGAATCTATTCTACACCCAATCCAGTCAAACCTGTTTATATTTATTCCCCTATTTTAACACGAGTTCGACCTTTTTTGAAAACCATCCCCAACGCTGCTTATTGCCGTCGAGCAAATCGACCTGGTGGATTCAAGACGGTGTGGAATCTTTGCAAGCGATCGGCTTCCGAAATTTCGCCCATGATGTCAAATGGGAAGCCGAACCCGATCGCACCTACGGCTATATCGATAATCCCCAGAAATCGGATATTTTTCAAGTTGCCAACTCGCAATCTTTCACCCTCGGAGGTTGGGCAATTTTTCCCGAAAAAACGCCATCAGCGACACCCCAACTGGTGTTTCTGTCCCGCCAGTCGAAATCCCCGGAGGCGGCACCGCAATTTTTTGCCAACGCCTACGTCAATTTGGACAGTCCCGATGTGGCGGAAATTCTCGGAAGGGATCGCCACAGCCAATCCCGGTGGACCCTCACCCTATCTGCGGATTCCCTGCCACCGGGGGAAAGCACGATTTCAGCCTGGGTTTACGATCGCGATCGCGATCGATTCGTCCGGCTGCAGGGAGAAATTAACGTAAAAGTCAATAAAGATGGTTTGGATTAAATCGATCTTTGGTACACTAGAGACCGGTTCAATTTTGCCCAACCCTGAAATGAACGTTATTCCCACCGAAATCCCGGACGTTTTGATCCTCGAACCCAAAGTTTTCGGAGACGATCGCGGTTTTTTCTTTGAAAGTTTTAACCAAAAAGTCTTTGCCGAAAAAACCGGGGTAGATGCCGAATTTGTCCAAGACAACCACTCCCGTTCCAGCCGCGGCGTATTGCGGGGACTGCACTACCAAATTCAACAAACCCAAGGAAAATTGCTGCGGGTGGTTCTCGGGGAAATTTTTGATGTCGCCGTCGATATTCGCAAAAATTCCCCCACCTTCGGACAGTGGGTCGGCTGTCATCTCAATACTGAAAATAAACGACAATTTTGGGTACCGCCGGGATTCGCCCACGGCTTTTTGGTGACATCGGACGTGGCGGAAGTGCTCTACAAAACCACCGATTATTACGCGCCACAACACGAGCGATCGCTGCTGTGGAATGACCCGGATGTGGCGGTAGCTTGGCCCTCGGACGGCATCGAACCGAAACTATCTGAAAAAGATCGGAACGGCACACCTTTGAAAACGGCAGAAATTTTTGAATGATGCGAATTTTACTGACGGGAAAAGACGGCCAATTGGGGAGTGAATTACAACCCCTCCTCTCCTCCTCGGGTGAGACGATCGCCGTAGGACGGGACACCCTGGATCTGACAAAACCGGAAGCCATTCAATCCCTGATGGCAGAGGTGAAACCCGATGTGGTGGTGAATGCGGCGGCCTATACGGCGGTGGACAAAGCCGAAAGCGAGTCCGATTTGGCAATGCAAATTAACGGAACGGCACCGGGGATTTTGGCGGCGGAGGCGAAGCGTCTGGATGCAAAATTGATCCACGTTTCCACCGATTACGTCTTCGACGGCACCCAAAGCCACCCCTACCTCGAAACCGACCCGACAAACCCGCTGGGGGCCTACGGCGCCTCGAAATTGGCCGGAGAAAAGGCGATCGCGGCGGCGGGGGGCACCTTCGCCATCGTCCGCACCGCCTGGGTTTACGGCGTGGGGGGAAAGGGAAATTTCGTCAAAACCATGCTTCGCCTGGGTGGGGAACGGGAAGAGTTGCGGGTCGTCACGGATCAGGTGGGGAGCCCGACTTGGACCGGGGATCTCGCGGGGGCGATCGCCAATTTAATTCCCCGACTGAACCCAGAAACGGCTGGAATCTACCATTATACAAATAGTGGCGTGACCAGTTGGTACGATTTCGCGATCGCCATTTTTGAGGAAGGGCGATCGCTAGGTTTACCCCTCAAAATTGAACGGGTGATTCCGATTACGACGGCGGAATATCCCACCCCCGCACGGCGTCCGGCCTACTCCGTTTTGAACGGCAAAAAATTCGCCACCCTAATCGGAACCCACGCACCCCAGTGGCGGGAAGGACTGCGAAAAATGCTCAAAACTTGGGCGAATTAAAATGAGTAGCACAGGCATCTTGCCTGTCACAGTATCAAGTCAATAAACTTGTAAAATATCATGAAAGCACTGATTCTGTCCGGCGGCAAAGGAACTCGACTGCGACCCCTCACCTACACCGGTGCCAAACAACTGGTTCCCGTCGCCAACAAGCCGATCCTCTGGTACGGCATCGAGGGAATTGTGGCGGCCGGCATCACCGACATCGGCATCATTATCAGTCCGGAAACCGGCGAAGAAGTCAAATCCCTGACGGGAAATGGCGATCGCTTCGGCGCAAAAATTACCTACATCCTCCAGGACACCCCAGCGGGTTTGGCCCACGCGGTGAAAATTGCCCAGCCTTTTTTGGGGGATTCTCCCTTTATCATGTACTTGGGAGATAACTTAATTCAAAATCCCCTGTTGCCGTTTTTGGAACAGTTCAAACAACAGCAACTCGACAGTTTGATCCTCCTGCGTCCCGTCGAAAATCCCACCGCTTTTGGCGTGGCGGTCGTCGGCGATCGCGGCCAGGTTTTGAAGTTGGTGGAAAAACCGAAAGACCCCCCTTCTAACTTGGCGTTGGTGGGGGTTTACTTTTTCGACCGTACCATCCACGAGGCGATCGCCAACATTCAACCGTCCCCACGGGGAGAATTGGAAATTACCGATGCCATTCAACAATTAATTAATACCGACAAAAAGGTTGAATCCTGTATTTTAGATGGCTGGTGGCTGGATACAGGTAAAAAAGACGACCTCCTCAGTGCAAACCAGATCATTTTGGACGAGCGATCGACCTGTAAAATTGAAGGCAACATTGACGGCGACAGCAAGATTATCGGCCGGGTTAAAATTGGTTCCGGATCTCAATTGGTGAATTGCAGCGTCCGGGGACCGGTCATGATCGGCGATAATTGCCATTTGGAAAACTGCTTTATCGGACCCTACACCAGCATCGCCGATCGCGTCACGTTAATTGATGCCGAAATTGAGCATAGCGTGATTTTATCCGAAGCGACAATTGAGAACGTTAACCATCGCATTGTCGATACATTGATCGGTCGCCGTGCCAAGTTGACGACCGCACCCCAGCGACCGAAAGCCTTGCGATTTATGCTGGGAGATGATTCCCAAGTCGAACTGGCTTGACGCCGGAGTAAACCACTCCAGCCACGGACGATCCCCCTAAATCCCCCTTACAAAGGGGGACTTTTAATTTCCCGACGGACTTCATCAGTTTCAGAAACGCTGTAGCAGCGGTATTCCGATTCCCCATTCCTATTACCTCTCGCCTATTACCTATTACCTCTCGCCTATTACCTATTACCTCTCGCCTATTACCTATTACCTCTCGCCTATTGCCTATTGCCTATTGCCTATTGCCTATTACCTATTACCTAAAAAACCGTGATTTACTGGATAATTGTCAATTATCATTCGACCGATTTGATCCGACGGTTAATTCAATCGATCGCGGCAAGTGAGAGTCCGGAATATCGGATTATTATCGTCAATAACTCCCCCGGCGATCGCTCGATCTGGGAGTTAGAATCGGAACAAATTATTATTTTGGATTCCCCCGAAAATGTGGGATTCGGTCGCGGCTGCAATTTGGGGTTACAATGGGTTTGGGAACGCGATCGCGATGGATGCATTTGGTTGATCAATCCGGATGCGATCGTCCCCAAACAAACCCCCGGAAAAGTTCTGGCAGTTTTGCATCAAAATCCCCAACTTTCAATTTTGGGAACCGCCGTCTACGAACCGGACGGCGGCGTTTGGTTCGGGGGAGGAGAATTTATTATAAAAACGGGTCATATTTTTCAATTACAAGAGATTACCCCTTCCAATTTATCTTGGATTTCGACAACTTGGGTGACGGCTTGTAGCCTGTTAATTTCTCTCCCAACATTCCGAAACTGTCCCAAATTTGACCCGAATTATTTTCTGTATTACGAAGATTTCGACCTCTGCCTACGTTATCGTAAACTCGGACATCAGATCGGGATAACTCCCCAGATTGGAGTCATTCATTATCCCTCGTCTATTACAGGAAAAACTCCCCATCTCAAACTTCAACACAGTATTTACAGCTATCTGCTGAGTTTGGACAAACACGCCGGGAGTTCAGTTTTATTCTATCGACTTTTGCGGATTGGTATCGTCGCCTGTTTGACTTTTCCAGTCCGTCCCCAAGTCTCCCTGGCTAAACTGCGGGGGGTGTGGCGGTACATCCGACGCAGTATCTGACATTTTCGGTGGGTTTTTAGGGCGAAAACTATACCCCAGTATTTATCTATTCCTTATTGTATATTTCTTTCGGCATATTCCTTCCCCAGGCCCGACCCATCCAGCCGATTATCAGTCTTTTTAATTTCCCCATGATTCTGGCAACTTCCATTACAATGTCAACAGTTCCATGAATATCAAGATAATTTCAGAAAAAGTTTGGATTCAAATCCGGGCTTTGGTCAGCAATTCCAAAAGTTATACTCAAAGGAGTTTATCCGATGAAAGCCCTATTACTCTATCCACAATTTCCCCAGTCGTTCTGGTCTTACGATCGCTTTATGGAAATTGCCGGACTCAAAGCGGTGATTCCACCCCTCGGCATTATTACGGTCGCAGCCCTCCTCCCCCAAAACTGGGAAATTCGATTTTACGATCGCAATGTCAGTCTAGAAACAGATGCCGATTGGGACTGGTGTGATGTGGTCATTCTCTCGGCGATGATGGTACAGAAGCCCGATTTCCACGCCCTCATTCAAAAAGCCGTCAAATTGGGAAAAAAAGTGGCAGTCGGAGGCCCCTATCCCACCTCCGTACCCCAGGATTCCCTAAATTCTGGAGCCAACTATCTCATTTTAGACGAAGGAGAATTGACCGTTCCCCAGTTTATAGAAGCCATCAACCGAGGTGAAACTCAGGGCATTTTTCGCTCTATGGAAAAACCGGATGTGACACTCAGCCCCATCCCCCGCTTTGACCTACTTCAACAAGACGCTTACTTGATGATGGCGGTACAGTTCTCTCGCGGCTGTCCCTTTAACTGCGAATTTTGTGACATTATTTCCCTCTACGGACGCAAACCCCGCACCAAAGAACCGAGTCAAATTTTGGCAGAGTTACAAGTCCTCTACGATTCGGGCTGGCGGGGTTCGCTCTTCATCGTCGATGATAACTTTATCGGCAATAAACGCAATGTAAAACGCTTTCTAAAAGCCTTGATTCCCTGGATGCAGCAGCACCACTACCCCTTCACCTTCATCACCGAAGCATCGGTCAATTTAGCCGAAGATGATGAATTATTACACTTGATGACTGAAGCGGGATTTTACGCCGTATTTCTGGGCATTGAAACCCCGGATTCGGAAAGTTTACAAGGGGCGCGAAAACTGCAAAATACCCGTCATCCTCTCGTCGAATCCTGTCGCCATATCAACGAAGCGGGTTTGTTGATTTATGCCGGATTTATCCTGGGCTTTGATGGAGAACAGACCGGGGCGGGGGAAAGGATTCAAGCCTTTGTAGAAGAAACCAGCATTCCCCAACCCATGCTCGGCATTCTCCAAGCTCTTCCCAATACGGCACTCTGGAATCGCCTCAAACAAGAACAGCGTTTAGGTGAGGGTGACAATATTCATCCGACGGGAGATCAAAATACCCTGATGAATTTTATTCCCACCCGTCCCATCGCCGAAATTGCAAAAGAGTATGTCGAAGGCTTTTGGACGCTGTATGAACCGAGTCGTTATCTGAGTCGCTGTTTCCGTCAATGTCTCGATCTGGGTTCGCGATTAGACCACAAACAAACCATGCAATTTCCCATCGGTAAAGGGTTGCGGTTGGTGACTCAGTTAATTTGGCATCAGGGCATCCGCCGGCCCCACCTTCGCCAACAGTTTTGGGGACAGTTATGGACGGTTTGGCGGAAAAAGCCACAAGTTCTGAATCTGTATTTGGGTTTGTGCGCGGCCGGAGAACATTTTTGGGAGTACCGGACTTTGGCGAGGGAACGGATTTCTCAACAACTCGGCTACGATATTTTGAGCGAACCTCAACCGGAAAAGGACTCGATCCTGCCTGTTGAACGGGAACTGGTGGCAACGGAGACTCGGTAATCTCGAAGTTGGACGGAGGGGGAAGGATGGAGGCTCTGAAGATGGCTGAAGGCTTGCAGTTTGTTAATTTCTTTCAAATCGTTCCGAAACTGTCCCCGGTTTGACGAAGATTATTTTCTGTACTGCGAAGACTTCGATCTGTGCTTGCGCGATCGCAAACTCGGACACCAGATCGGGATGACACCCCGCGTTGGAGTGACCCACCATCCGTCTTCCATCATCGGAAAAAATCCCCGTATCAAACTCCGACATAGCATTTACAGCTATCCCCTGAGTTGGGACAAACACGCCGCCGGTTCCGTCTTGTTCTGTCGGCTGTTGCGAATCGGTTTTGTGGGGGGATTCACCCTCCCCTTCCGTCCTCAAATGGCATCCGCTAAACTGGGGGGTGTTTTCCGGTACGTCCGATATTTTGTACTCAGATACCAGGACTCCAACCCGCCATCTTTCCATGACCGAAAATAACTCCAAAAATACGACTCTCGCCAGGAATTATCACCGGTTGCAATCCCAACTGTGCAGCCTGACGTTTTTTCCGCCCCGCTATTCGAGCGATCGCATCCTGGCCGCCGCCGATCGCAACATCTACTACGACCCCCGCAACCCGACCTGGTGCGAGTCTCCCCACTGGTTCGGGGTGGTGGATTTGTCCCCCTCTCGGATTGCTTCCAAAGGCGATCGGGGTTATTATATTTGGCAGGAAGGGCGACGTCCGATCGTGGCGATGGAATTTCTCCCGCCGCGCACCCAGGACAAAAGACCGCGATCGCCCGGACAACCGACGGCCTGGGAAGTGTACGAACAAATTTTGGGCATTCCCTTCTACGTCACGTTCGACCAAGCCAGCGACAATTTGAAAGTGTTTCGACTCGGCGGCGATCGCTATGAACGGCAGGAGTTGAAAAACGGCATATTTTGGTTTCCCAGACTGGAAATGGGTTTGGGCTTGTGGCGGGGAGAATACCGAGGTTGGAGGCGATCATGGCTGCGCTGGTGCGACAGCAGGGGAAACCTGATCCCCACCCCGGAAGAGCTGGAGGCGGGACGAACCGAACCCGTCACGCGGGGGATGACAAAAGGCGATCGCAGTTCTTCTACTCTGATCAAGCGCCTGAAGCAACTCGGCATCGTCCCCGACCGCATCTAAAACCACTGGGAGGCGTCACGACACGGGGCGATCTCCCGTCTCCATGTCTGGATATAGATACAAGTTGGGCAATCATACCATTTGGCTTAATTTTTCCACAAATTCGGCTTTTTGTCAAGCCCCACCCAAGAAATCGCCGAATTGTTGATAGGAAATCATCCGAAATTTAGATATAGCATTTTTCGATCTGATGGAAGGTTAAATATCCCCCTAAATCCCCCTTTGAAAGGGGGACTTTGAATTTGGAATGGACTTCGCCGAGTTGCCGACAGGAAATCATTCAAATTTTAAAGACAGC
>NZ_JAYFER010000585.1:0-15402 GCF_055795065.1 Lyngbya sp. CCY1209 | reverse complement strand
TTCTCCCCCCTTACAAAGGGGGGCTGGGGGGGATGCTTCACTGTTTGGGAACCGAAAAATCCCCCTAAATCCCCCTTTGAAAGGGGGACTTTGAAACCAATTCTCCCCAATCCGATGCGAGAGTATTTGTGCGATTAGCTTGGTAATTCAATTCCCAAGGGGTGTTTCTCCGCAGCGATACATCTGAAAATAATAGCCGGGAACGTAAGATTTCGTACCGGGTTCGAGTTGGCAATTGTAGAGGGAGGGATCGAAGTGGGCGGAAAAATTGACCGTCCACAAATTCAGGGGGCGGGGCCATTTTTTGAGGGTGCGATCGAGGGTCGCCGTGGCAGTCAAACCCTCTTTTTCGTACTTGTGGGCAAGCAGGAAAAAGGGCGATAATTCTGGCATTCCAAACTTTTGCAATTCCCAGGCGATTCCCATCATTTCCCCCGTCTGTTCGTGGCTTTTATGAACCGTGGCGATCAGGGTGGGAATCTCCGGATTAGAATGGGACGCGATCGCCCTCGCCACCCATTCCGGGCGATCGGGTTTCTGGTAGGCGAAATTATGGGCGACCATCAACCCACTGAAAAAGGAAACAGTCAAAATGAGAGCGATCGCCCATCTTCGCCCATCATATTTTCCGGGATTTTGCCACCCCGCCGCCAATCCCGCCGCCACGATTAACAAAATAGCCGGAAAGTAAATAAACTGATATCGAGCCGCCAACGTGAGGTCGATGCCGAACCCCCAGGCGATCGCCAAAAACAGCACCAAAACTACCAGCGTCAAACCCCCCCACAACTGCACGGACTCCCGCCGGGATGGGGGCAGAACCCGCCAACCGTCAACCCAAACTTTCCCCAATATTCCCAAAATAAAGAAGGTAACGATACCGGAAATTATAATAACCGGTAAGGACTGATTTTCCACCGGCAACAAAACCACCATCGTCGTCAACCAAGCCACAATTCTGGCAATGGGTTGAATCAATATTTCCATCGGATCGCCGGGAGACGCCCAGGCCGTCAACTCGCTGTCCCCGCCGGAAATTTGCAGGAAAATGGGCAGCCAAACCAGCCCCCCCGCCGCCGTCCCCAAGGCGACGAAATAGAACCCCTTCCAAGTTTTGAAGGCCGGAAATTGTAACGGAGAACGGCGGAGATCCCGAATCCAAAGCCCCAAAACCATCGCCCCTTCTGCGAGTAACAGAAAGGCGAAAAAGAAATGCACCGCCACCCCCAACGTATTGATCCCGACGCCGACGATAACCAGCCACGGGGGGAGAGACATTTGGCGGTTCAGACGGCGAATTCCGGCGCTCAGACAAGCCAAAGATGCGATCGCCAACAAAATCGCCAAAGTGTAGTGTCGGGCTTCCTGGGCCAAATAAACGCCGAAGGGAGAAACGGCCATCAAGGCCGCGGCTATTTGTGCGACAATTCGGGAACGAAAGGACAGCCCAGCCAACCCGAATAAAGCGGGCACCGTCGCCACACCAAATAGAACACTGAGCGATCGCGCGATGCCGATGGGGACGAGCTCGCCGGCGGGGGCCAACCCGTCAACCCAAAGGTGCGTCAGCATGAAATAGACGGGGGGATGGTTACTTTCCGCGAATAACCGCTCGGGGACGGCCGCGACTCCCAAACTCGGATCGACTTCCAGGGGGTGCAGGAGCAGTTCCGGGGCGATGGGCACGTCCAGGGGAATTTGATGGAATCCCCGTCCGAGACTGAAGGCGAGGGTGGCAAATTCGTCGCTCCAGATCGGTTTGGCATCCAAATCAATCAGGCGTACAATTAAAGCGATCGCACACCAAAGGATTAACAAAATCAAGTGAATGGGATTTTCTGGGGGGGACGTTCCGCGATCGCGTCGTGCCATGATTTACCGACACCCTGACAGAAATGACGCCCTATTGTAGATCGGATTTTCGCTGTCCCTACCCCCAAACGTCAGTTTTTGCGATCGCGTTGAGGTACGGGAACCACCAACACCGGAGAGTCCGCTTTCCGGAGAATCCCCCCGCTGACACTGCCGACGATCGCCTGAAACAGACGGCCGTGGCCGTGGGAACCCACAATCACCAGATCGGCCTTCAGCTTCTCCACTTCCGCCAAAATCGTCTCGACGGTCGCCCCCTGAATCGTCAAACCCGTGGCATCGATGCCCTTTTGACGCAGGGTTTGAGTCCACTCCTGGAGTTGATGATGTTCTTTGCGATAGGCGTTGGCGGTATCTTCCCGCACCGAAGGGGGGCCGCTGCCGAACCCCACAAAGTCCGGTTCCGGGGCGACGGCGTGGATCAGCCACAGCTTGCACCCGAAGGCCCGGGCCAATTTTTCCGCCTGGGCGATCGTGGCGGGCGTGACGTCCGAGAAATCGATCGCGGCCAAAATATTTTGCATGGGGTGCTACATCCAGTGAGATGCCAAATCATATCATTCTGAAACCCTTCCGGCAAGGAGCGGACGGCGACGACGGCCCAAAAAAAAAGAGAGAGCTGCTTGAGCGACTCTCTCTACCATCAGGGTGCATCTACATAACATAATATAGCTTTTTTGGGGTGAGGGGTCAAGCCCCCTATTTAAAGATTGTGTAAAGAAAATGCCGTCATTTATTAAAGTTTGGTAAAGCCTAAACCGGACTCAGTTCGAGTTATGGCGCTTCGCGTTGGGTGTAGGGGGTAGGGAAAAAAAGAAGTGAGAAAGTCCTCACTCCTCACTCCTTGCAATCAGGGTTTCAAAGTTTGTTCCCGAAGCAATCGCCTGAAGGAATCGAGTTGTCAACTATACAATACATCGTCAAGAATAATTGCGGATAAAATAGAAATGCGATCGAATGCACGATCGTTGGTTAAAAAAAGATCGCAGTTGGCATTTATGGCGGTAGTCGCATGAATTGCATCCGGTGTTTTTAAATTCGTTCTCGCCCTCAATTCGGCCGCACCCAATAGAATTTCTCTCTCAATGGGAATCAATTGTATTTGTGTCGATTCCAGAAGATTTCGATAATCTTCGATCAAAGTATAATTTTCTTGTCTGATTGGCATGACCAATACTTCCATCAGGGTCAACTCGCTGGTCATCAGTTCGATATCGCCGATTTGAAACCGTTCCCAAAGCGGTTGAAGGAGCGAGTAATAGGATGGGTTGGCTTCGACGGTATAAATGACAACTGATGTGTCGATATAAACCGATTGAAAATCGGATAGATTTAGCTGTCCCATGAATCCCTTTCTATGGCAAGATCGCGGTTGATGTCTTCGGCGGAACGTTGGGGATGACGATCGCGCAACTCCTCCAAAAACTTGAGGATATTCTGCCGGCCGATCGCTTTTCGTGGGGGAAGAACCACAAAAACTTCGACTTCCTGACCTTCACAACCCGACGGAATTTGAACTTCCACTTTATTGCCGGGAAGGACTTTGGTGGTGATTCGGATGGCGGACTGCATCATTGATTGACCGACCTTTTCTCAAATGGTTGTTTGTGTTCTCACCCTCAACCGTAGCACGGGCGCGATCGCACCCCCGCACCCCCCACCCGCCGAGAAGTTGCTATTATGAGAAGGAGTGTTAAGAAATGTAAAGACCGATGGCAGAGGTTCACAGCGGAAACGCCCGCAAACGGGCGATCGTAATCGGCGCCGGTATCGGCGGACTCACCGCCGGGGCACTGCTGGCCCGTCGTGGCTACTCCGTGTCCATTTTCGACCAGGCGATCGTCCCCGGGGGATGCGCGTCTACCTTCCGGCGCCGGGGGTTCACCTTCGATGTCGGCGCCACCCAGGTGGCGGGGTTGGAACCGGGGGGCATTCACCACCGGATTTTCTCGGAATTGCAGATCGACCTACCCGAGGCCACGCCCTGCGATCCCGCCTGCGCGGTTTTTCTACCCGGAGAAACCGAACCCGTCAGCATCTGGCGCGACCCGGAAAAATGGCGCCTGGAACGGCAGCGGCAGTTTCCCGGAAGCGAACCGTTTTGGCAGTTGATGGGAACGTTATTTGACGCCAGTTGGCGGTTTCAAAGTCGCGATCCGGTGTTGCCACCGCGCCATATTTGGGATATAATACAATTAGCGAAAGCGTTTCGACCGGATACGTTGATCACCCTGCCCTTTACGTTTTTAACCGTCGGCAATTTGCTCAAACTTTACGGACTCGATCGCGATCGCCGCCTGAAAACCTTCCTCGATTTGCAGTTAAAATTGTACTCCCAGGTCAACACCGACGAAACCGCCCTGCTGTACGCGGCGACGGCTTTGGGTGTCTCCCAGGAACCCCAGGGATTGTATCACCTCCAGGGCAGTATGCAGGTGTTGAGCGATCGCCTAGTGGAGAGTTTGGAACGGGACGGGGGAACCCTGCGGATGCGCCACACCGTCGAGGCGATCGCCACCGAAAACGGAAAGGCCGTGGCGGTGACAATTCGCGACCAAAAAAATGGGAAAACCTGGCGAGAAACCGCCGATGTAATTATCGGCAATCTCACCGTTCAAAATGTGGTAAAATTGTTGGGAGAGAAAGATAATATTTCTCCGAATATCGGCGATCGCATCTACCGCCACAGGATCGAAAATCTTCCCCCTGCGTCTGGCGCGTTTGTCGTGTATTTGGGAGTGGATGAATCCGCCATCCCCCCGGGCTGTCCCCCCCACCTACAATTCCTCTACGATTACGACGGGCCGATCGCGGAAAATAATTCCCTATTCGTCTCCGTCAGCAAACCCGGGGACGGACGGGCGCCGGACGGGAAAGCCACCATCACGGCTTCGAGTTTTACGGATACTGAAAAATGGTGGAATTGTGAGGATTACGAACAGTTAAAAGAACAGTATACAAAAGATGCGATCGCCCGCCTGGGTTCCTACTTTCACCTCACCCCAGAAACGATCGTCCACCGAGAAGCCGCCACCCCCCGCACCTTCGCCCGCTACACGGCCCGCGATCGGGGTGTGGTCGGGGGCGTGGGCCAGCGAATTTCCACCTTCGGCCCCTTCGGGTTCGCCAACCGCACCCCCGTTGACGGACTCTGGCTGGTGGGGGACTGCACCCATCCCGGCGAGGGCACCGCAGGCGTCTCCTATTCCGCCTGGACGGTGGTCCGGCAACTCGAAGCCTGCCAATAACAAAATCTGTGGCGGCAACCTTATAGGGTTGCCTGTGAATCCACGATCGGAAAGGGCGAATGCCATTCGCCCCTACAATTACCCTTAAATCAATTTGACGAGTCGCAACGCAAACAGGAGCCCGGCGGCGGCACCGAGGGCGACAACGTAAAGCAGGGCGTAGGCGATCGCACCGTCAATGGTCATGGTCAATACTCCAGAATGTTAGTTGAGCTCGGAGAGTCGTCGGGTTGACTTTCTCGTGCCGTATTATAGGGGTTTGGGGGGATTTGGTCAATTGAGTGGCAATGCCCGATAGAGTGGTTTGCGATCGCATCAGATACGGACGATCCCCCTAAATCCCCCTTCACAAGGGGGACTTTTACTGCACAACCGGACTTCAATTGTTTCAATCCCTAAAAGGGATTTTGGATAGTTGCAACAATCATCCTGGCGATCGCCAGGGAAAAGATGGCTCGGTTTCAATCCCTAAAAGGGATTTTGGATAGTTGCAACTCAAAAATTGGGGGTTTCCCCATGCCGATGAATCGAGGTTTCAATCCCTAAAAGGGATTTTGGATAGTTGCAACGGAGGGATGATTGACCATGTATGACGAACCCATCCGTTTCAATCCCTAAAAGGGATTTTGGATAGTTGCAACCACCAACTGCAGCCACTCAAAGAACAGATTATCAAGGTTTCAATCCCTAAAAGGGATTTTGGATAGTTGCAACCTACCTCTACCGATGGCACGTCGAATCCTATAGTGTTTCAATCCCTAAAAGGGATTTTGGATAGTTGCAACAAGCGCTGGCGGGAGTGGCCGTCGCCCCCGTCGCCACGTTTCAATCCCTAAAAGGGATTTTGGATAGTTGCAACCCGCCCGAAATCATCTGAAAAAATTAGCGAAAAAGTGTTTCAATCCCTAAAAGGGATTTTGGATAGTTGCAACTTGAATAAATATCAGTCGGGTGAGACAAAGTTTCCGACTGGTTTCAATCCCTAAAAGGGATTTTGGATAGTTGCAACAAACTGAAAGCAAGCAACAAAAGCCGGATAAACATTCGTTTCAATCCCTAAAAGGGATTTTGGATAGTTGCAACAGGTGTTAGAAATGGCTTTCGCGGCTAGAACTCACCTGTTTCAATCCCTAAAAGGGATTTTGGATAGTTGCAACTTTACGGATTGACTCTAGCACGGTAGCCGACCCCGGTTTCAATCCCTAAAAGGGATTTTGGATAGTTGCAACGCTTCATTATCTTGAGCGCGGCAAACGACCCGAAAACGTTTCAATCCCTAAAAGGGATTTTGGATAGTTGCAACGATCCACACACAACAGGAAAATTCAACCCATTTCTCGTTTCAATCCCTAAAAGGGATTTTGGATAGTTGCAACTACTGATTCGATATTCGTACCATGTATTAAGGAGGTTTCAATCCCTAAAAGGGATTTTGGATAGTTGCAACAGCTCCCAGAAAAAATATCTTATCCCGTTTTGCGGAGTTTCAATCCCTAAAAGGGATTTTGGATAGTTGCAACGATACCGATCACCCCTTCAGGATCGGCAGTATCGCCGTTTCAATCCCTAAAAGGGATTTTGGATAGTTGCAACATTGGGCTGTCCCCGGTGGAACTAACATTGTTCCGGTTTCAATCCCTAAAAGGGATTTTGGATAGTTGCAACTGCCACCCATTGAAACCTGTGCTGTATGCAGTTTTCAAGGTTCATTTGCGCGATGCCCCCTAATAATAGCACGATCGCGATCGAAAAAGCAAGCCCAAATCGCCGAAACCCTTGCCCTGTAAGGTGCGCGGGGGTGTCGGAGCGACGATCGCCCTCAAAGCCAGTGCTGACGGAGGATTCAGGCAAATCCAGAAACCCGCCAATTTCTACAGCCACCCCGTCGCGCAGTTTCATCCCGAACCCCCCATTCCCGAACCCGCCGATTTTGCGCTGTCGCATCGCCACCGTCCCGACTGAAAAACCTCTCTAAATGGTAGCATGAGGGATCGAGAACAATCGGTAACGAAGAAACCATCATGTCATCCGTCATACCCGTCAACTTGGGGCCGATGTCCTACGAGATCGCCGTCGCCGCGGGCAATTTGGATCGGTTGGGCCCCCTGATGTCCCCCCTGAAATTGGGCAAAAAAGTATTGCTGGTGTCGAACCCCGAAATCTTTCAACACTACGGAGAACGGGCGATCGCATCCCTGGAAACGGCTGGATTTCAAGTGGCGTCGTGCACCCTCCCCGCCGGGGAACAGTACAAAACCCCCCAAACCCTACAGTTAATATATGATGCGGCGTTGGAACATCGCCTCGAACGCAACTCCACAATCGTGGCCCTCGGCGGCGGCGTCGTCGGGGACATGGCGGGATTCGCGGCGGCGACGTGGCTGCGGGGAATCAATGTCGTGCAGGTGCCCACGTCTCTATTGGCGATGGTGGATGCCTCCGTCGGCGGCAAAACCGGGGTGAACCATCCCCGGGGAAAAAACCTGATCGGCGCCTTTCACCAACCGCGTCTGGTGGCGATCGATCCGGAAGTGTTGGCGACGTTGCCGGAACGGGAATTTCGGGCCGGAATGGCGGAGGTGATCAAATATGGGGTGATTTGGGATGGGGAATTGTTTTCCCAGTTGGAAAAAACCGATCGCCTCGATCGCATGGAAGCCGTGGCGCCGGAACAGTTGCAGGAAATTTTAGTCCGATCCTGTCAGAGTAAGGCGGATGTCGTCAGTAAAGACGAAAAAGAATCGGGACTGCGGGCGATTTTGAATTACGGCCACACCATCGGCCACGCGGTGGAGAGTTTGACGGGTTATACTGAATTGGTGCACGGGGAAGCGGTGGCGATCGGCATGGTGGCGGCCAGTCAAATTGCGGTGCACCTAGACCTGTGGCCTTCCGAGTGCGATCGCCGTCAATTGGAATTAATTGAAAAGGCGGGTTTGCCGGTTCGCCTCCCGACGGGGTTGAAGATTGACGACATTATCGACCTGCTGCAAACTGATAAAAAGGTGAAGGATGGCAAGGTGCGGTTTATCCTCCCCACCGCGATCGGGACGGTT
Organism: Lyngbya sp. CCY1209; assembly: GCF_055795065.1. Classification (NCBI taxonomy): domain Bacteria; kingdom Bacillati; phylum Cyanobacteriota; class Cyanophyceae; order Oscillatoriales; family Microcoleaceae; genus Lyngbya; species Lyngbya sp. CCY1209. The sequence continues at coordinate 7,226 of NZ_JAYFER010000585.1, read as the reverse complement.
ATCATTAGCGATCGCGTCCCTTCGGAAACCATCCGCGACGTGTTGCAGAAAATGTGAGTCCCAATTTCCGGATCTGATCTGAGTGCTATATTGTCCCTCTTTGCTCTTGTCATGTCGGAAAAGCCGGTGTTATGATCGAGCTAGTTCAATCCCTCTGATTTCTGACAAAGCCCCGTCAGAACTGTTAAAAATTATGACAAATATTGAGTCAATTAACCCGATGGAAAGTCGGGGATCCCTCACCTCTCCGGAAGAGTCAAGTTTGGCGAAAGTCTATTCTTCACTCAAAATCGTCGAGTATCTACTCCTGACCGCTTCGATCTGCACCGTATTGTTGTTCTATTTTGCGACCGAAAATCAGCAGACATTTGCCCTGTATTTGATCGGTTTTCTGTCCGCGCTTTTCTTCGTCTTCCTGATCAAAGGACAGGTGGGATCTAGCTTGGAAAGATTGCAGATTCAGTCGGATATTATCACCAAATCTGAAATCCAAAACTCCATGCTGGATGCCGATGAAGGGTCGGCGAAAACCAAAATCGCGGTAGCCCGAACCCGGGCGCTGAAGTACAGCCAAGAATTGATCAACGATTACAAAAGAACGCGGGTCAATTCGCGCAACATCTACTACATTTCCCAAGTTTCCACCGTCATTTTATCCGGCGTCACCCCCATTCTCGTCGTCGTCGAACGATTGGACACGGGGCCGTCTTGGTTTAAGTGGCTGCCGGTCATCTTTCCGGCTATCTCGGCGATCGTTTCCAGTATCGTCACCTCTTTTCCCTTCCAAGAACGATGGATCGAAGCCAACAAAACCGTTGAATTGCTGGAAGCGGAACAGGAAAAATTCATTTTGGGAATCAGTCCGGCTTACCGCTGCACCGACGTTTCGGAGCCCCGGGAACGTCAAAAGCGAGCCCAAGTGGCGATCGAAAACTTTATCACCCAGGTGAACACAGTCCACTTGAAGCAGATTCAACAAGTCGCCGCCGAGAAGCAAGAAGAGGAGAAAAAGGAGGAAAAAACGGAATCCAATTCCCCCGCAGCAGTCCGGGTTTAGTGAGCTCAACCTGCAACTGATATCGGGCGGATCGCTGGCTTGAAAATAGTCGCGATCGCCCCCAAAACTGACCAACTGAAACGATCCACAACTCTGGGGACAGTAAAAATGCTGTCCCCATTGCCGTTTCGATACAGACAAAACGGCCGGTAAAATTGTGGGAAAATTCGACATTTATAACATTCAATCATGCTGGGACTCGGAATAGACGGCGGCGGGACGAAAACGGTTTGCGTGTTGATGGACGATCGCGGCAAGGTTTTGGGGCGGGGAGAGGCTGGACCTTCCAACTATCAAACCATCGGACTCGAAGCCGCCGGAAGTGCCATCAAAAAAGCCATACTCCAAGCCGTCAGTCAGGCGACGGGTGAAATCACGGTTGGCGGGTTGGGTTTGGGACTCGCGGGGGTGGGGCGCCCGGAGGATGTGGAAACGGTGCGAAAATGGGTCGGACAGATCCAATCGGACCCCGATTTTCCCCTCAATTGGGATGTCAAACCGGAAAATTTTGCGATCGGCGGCGATAACGCGATCGCCCTGGTGGGGGGGTTGGGCCACGATGTGGGAATTGTCGCGATCGCCGGGACGGGCTCCCAGATTTTCGGCCGCAATTCGCAGGGAAAAACCAAGCGAGTCGGCGGGTGGGGTTACATCCTCGGCGACGAGGGCGGCGGCTACGATATCGCCGTTCGTGGGTTGCGGGCCGTGATGCGATCGTTTGACGGACGTCTGCCGCCGACGGCGTTGACAGAAGCGTTTTTATCGCACTTCAATTTGGAGTCTCCGGACGGGTTGATCGAGGTGATTTACCGGCGGAATTTGGCGGTCAAAGACATCGCCGCATTGTCCCCCATCGTCGATCGCGTGGCGGCGGATGGCGACACCCTTGGCGATCGGATTATTACTGATATTTCCGAGGAATTGATCGGGGCGACAAAAGTGGCGATCGCAGAATTATTCGACCCGGCGGAAGCCTTGGAAATCGTCACAATGGGGGGAGTTTGGCGCGGCATGGCGAACCTCCGACGCCGATTTATTGCTGGAATAAGTGCGATCGCTCCCCAAGCAGACGTGCTCTGGCCCCGCCACGAACCCGCCTATGGTGCGGCGCTGTTAGCACTCAACTTGGACTCCGGAGTATCCCATTGATAGGTGTCCCACAATTTGACAGATCGGTTATTTTGGGGTAAAATAGGTTTCCCAGATATGTCATCAATATTTTATGTTGCTTTAATTCGGAAAAATCAAAATGTCTATCGTCGTTTTAAAGAATTTCAGAAAGCGATCGCCCGAAAAAATTATCGATAATCTCAACCAAATTTCTGTCGATATTATAGCACTACGCATTTAGGTTAGGACACCTCCTCTCTCTGTGTTCCTCTGTGCCTCTGTGGTAAAAATTTCGATTTGAAATCATTTAAAGAACTCGGTAAAAATTACACTTCTCAAGACCTATTCAAAATTAAAAATATAGTTATTATCTATCTCAAACAAATTTTAATCAATATCGCAAATTATTTGGACGACCGAGACTATTTAGAAAAATAAAATTTGAAGCCAGATAGATTAGGTCTTGAAATTTCCGAGTTCAAATTTTCTCATCGATCGCCCCCCACTTTCCCCCATCCCGACTCTCCGACAGATGTCCCATCCTGGGGAATTTGTATAATGGGAGTGAGCCGAACTTGCCTCTAGACCTGAAACGGCGAATGGGGGTGATGTAGTGACAGTTGTCAGACAACGATTGAATAGATGATGGTCAAAAAACCAAATTTGACATTTTTGCAACTTGTAAATATGAGTGTCGGATTCTTCGGCATTCAGTTTGGCTGGGGTTTACAGATGGCAAATATGAGCGCCATCTTTGAACATCTCGGCGCCGAGGCTCACGAAATACCGATCCTGTGGCTGGCGGCGCCCCTGACGGGGCTATTCGTCCAGCCGATAATCGGCCACATGAGTGACAACACCTGGTGCGCGTTGGGACGGAGACGGCCCTATTTTTTGGTCGGCGCCATCTTCAGTTCCATCGCCCTGGTGTTCATGCCCAGCGCTTCAGCCCTCTGGATGGCGGCGGGACTGCTGTGGATACTCGACACCTCCGCCAACATCAGTATGGAGCCCTTCCGGGCCTTTGTCGGCGATTTGCTGCCCGAAGATCAGCGCACCCGGGGTTTCGCCATGCAGGGTTTGTTCATCGGGTTGGGTGCGGTGACGGCATCCGCGTTTCCCTGGCTGTTGAACCACGTTTTCCACGTTTCGTCCATCAGCGAGCCCGGACGGGCCATTCCCCTCACCGTGCAGTTATCTTTCTATACCGGCGCGGCGTTTTTCTTGGGGACGGTGCTGTGGACGGTGTTGAGCACGGAGGAATATCCCCCAGAGGATCTCGAAGCCTTTGAAGCCGAAAGCGGCGGCGGCGTCCTGGACGGACTCCGGGAAATTTGGGATGCTCTGCGGGATATGCCGGAGACGATGCGGCAGTTGTCCTGGGTGCAGTGGTTTACCTGGATGGGGATGTATTGTATTTTCCTCTATTTTCCCCCCGCCGTCGCCCGCAATATTTTCGGGGCGGTGGACCAGAATTCGGTGCTCTATTCCGACGGGGTGGAGTGGGCCGGACTCTGCATCGCGGCTTACAATGCAGTGTGTTTCGGCTTCTCTTTTGTGCTCCCCCAACTTGCCAAAGCCACCAACCGACAGATTGCCCACGCTTTCTGTTTAGCTTGCGGTGCGGTGGGGCTGTTTTCCCTGGCGGCGATCGACAATAAATATCTGCTATTATTGCCGATGATCGGGGTGGGAATTGCTTGGTCGAGCATCCTTTCCATGCCTTACGCGATGCTGGTGGGATGTCTGCCGCCGGAACGGACGGGAATCTACATGGGAATTTTTAATTTCTTTATCGTTTTGCCGCAGATTACCGTCTCTCTGGGCTTCGGTTGGGTGATGCGAAATCTCCTGAACGACGATCGCCTGATGGCCGTGATTATCGGCGGGGCGTTCTTTCTGATCGCCGCCGTCCTCACCCAGCGAATCGAACCTTTGCCGAGAGTTGTCCCCGGCGCCAATAAGGCGATTCAACAACCCGATTATTGATCGGTTTTGGCCGGTGCAAATCCGGCTAGGGCGCAAACCTTGCGCCCCTACGGGGTTGAAATATAATGTTGGGGGTGACGGTATATTTGCCCTCGAATCGACTGTAGGGGCGTATGGCATACGCCCTCGCCAGATCCAGTTAATCTAATTCCAATCTTATGGATGAATTCGATCGCCTCGAAAGTACGATCGCCGCCTACAAAACCCGCCTGGAAACTCGCCCGGACGAGTTGTCGAATTATTGGAATTTGGGATTGGCGTTTCTCCTCAACCACGAAGATTTCGCCGCCCAGGAGGTTTGGTTCGCGGGAATCACTGCAGACGATGCCGGGGAAAGCGATCGCCGCCTCGCCACTCTGATCGAGTTTCTCAAACGGAAGTCGCGAGAGTATCAAAAAAATTACTATCCCGAACGCTCGGAATTGATCGATTATCAATTGCTCGATTTGGACGGAGATTCCCCCGAAATATACGTCCATTTGGGAGAGGCGATCGCACTTCAGGGACGGTTGGACGAGGCGATCGCGTGGTGGGTAAAGGCGACGGAAATCAAACCCGATTTATTTGACGTTTACTGCCGGTGCGGTGTCGTATTGCAAAAGTTGGGAAAATTTACCGATGCCCTCCATTATTATATCACGGCACTGTCTTTAAAATCAAATCCAGAAATTTTCTATCGCCTCGGAATCTGCTACTTGAAAACCGAACAATTGCAAAACGCCCTGGATACGTTTCGGCGGGCGATCGCGATCGCTCCCGACTTCGCCGATGCGATCGCGGATTTGGGCTGGGTTTTGCTGCGTCTTCAACGACATGAAGAGGGGATGCAGACTTGGAGATCAGCACTTCAGAGACAACCCGATTTCGCCCGATTTTATTGTGCCAACATCGCCGATTTGGAACGCGATCGCATCCGGGTAGAATTTTTAAACGGCTTACTCGAAAATAATAGCCCAACGCCCATTTTTTTACAGTTATTGGAAAAACTTCTATCATTTCACCGGCAATCCCCGCAACCCGATCGCATCCCGCCGTCGAATCCCGTCGAACCGCCCCAATTATTTTACGAATGGACGCGAGATTGGGCGGTATCTGCAAATCAACAGTATAAAGCGATCGAACCGGAAACAACCCTCAAACTCAAACCGCCCAAAACCCCGGATCATTCCGTCCATTTTAGCTTCCGATTCGGTTCCAAACTCACCCTTCCGGCTTCTTTTGTTACCGTTGTCCCTGAAGGGCGATACTGGCTAGATCCCACCCAAACCAAAAGTGCAGTTATCGCCGCAAATAATCACTTTTTAGCCGATCTGTCCCCGGACTTCCCCATTTTGAGTCCCCGACACCCCGATAAGCACCCCAGCAAACATTCAATTTTATCGCTGAAAACCTTACCAAAAATCGAATATTTTTCAGGCAATATTGCCGTTTTATCTGGGTTATCGAACGACATTTATTTTCATTGGATTTTGGATGTACTGCCAAAAATCGGATTGTTACAGAAAGCGGGATTTCAGTTATCTGAAATTGACGGATTTATCGTCCGCGATCGCCTCCCCTTTCAGCGGGAAACGTTGGATATTTTGAACATCCCAGAAACCCGCATGATCGACCCGATACACCATCCCCACATCCGGGGCGATCGCCTCATCGTCCCCTCCTTTTCCGGTCACATTTCCTGGCCAAACCCGCAAACCTGCCGGTGGTTAAAGCGACAATTTTTAGAGATTAAAGATACCACAAATAGCGATAATTTTGACCGAATTTATATTAGCCGAAAATCGGCCAAAACCCGGCGAATTTTGAATGAAGGTGAAGTGATTGAAATCCTCGAAAAATACGAATTTAAAACCGTCAACCTCGAAACCTTATCCGTCGTCGAACAGGCGAGATTATTTAACCAAGCAAAAGTTATCGTCGCCCCCCACGGCAGCGGCTTGACGAACTTGGTATTTTGTCAGCCGGGAACGATCGCGATCGAGTTATTTTCTCCCAATTACGTCTATCACTGTTACTGGTGGTTGAGCAATCTGGCGGAGTTGAATTACTATTATTGTCTAGGCGAAACCCTCCCCGGCGAATATTTGCAGCGTCTCCTGTACCCCAAAAGCGTCTCCGAAGATATCGCGATCGCCCCCCGGCGGTTGCTCGACGTGCTGAAATTTGCCAATGTGGTTTAATATCTGTAGGGGATTTGTAGATGACCCCGAAACGCCGTCAAACTTCCATATTACCATGAAATTTAAACAAGTGCTATTGGCGACGATAATCGCCGTTTTGGGATTCATTTTTCCGGTCTGGAATTGGGGTCTGATCCCCGCCGCGATCGCCGATGCCCCGTCAGCCGTCGAACTGTCGAATCAGAACCTCGCGGACGGCGTGGATCAATTTCTCCACAAAATTCCCCGGGGTTATTATACCATCATGAAAGTGGGGAAAGCCAAACAACTCACAAACGGCGATCGCGCCCTGTTCGTGGACGTGCGGGAACCCTCCGAATACGCCTCCGGACACATCAAAGGGGCGATCAATATCCCCCTGCGATCGCTCACCGACAACCTCGACAAAATCCCCCGCGATCGCACCGTCGTTCTCTACTGTTCCAGCGGCTACCGCACAGGAATCGGCGTCGCCTCCCTGCAACTGCTCGGATACGATAACGTCAAAGGATTTCCCCCCAGCATCAAAGGCTGGAAAGAAGCGGGAGAAATCTTAGAAAAATAGATTTAATAGGGAGTAGGGAGTCGGGAATCGGGAATCGGGAATCGGGAATCGGGAATCGGGAATCGGGAATAGAAATGATCGCAAGTATCGCTCGGCAAGTGTTTACAGTTCTGTTTGGGGGAAAGAATCCGAAACCCCAATTCTCCCCCCTTACAAAGGCTCCAGGAGGCAGGGGAGGCAGAAAATTTATCAATCATCTGAATATGATTTTTGCTGGTAGGGGCCCCTGGCTTGCGCCCTCGGGGAATTGATTCCCAAGCGGTCTGGATGTTCCACCCGTTTCTTCGCTCCCTCCGCTCCCCCTGCTCCCCCTGCTCCCTCCGCTCCCTCCGCTCCCTCCGCTCCC
>NZ_JAYFER010000584.1:0-3799 GCF_055795065.1 Lyngbya sp. CCY1209 | reverse complement strand
GGAGGCAAATTTATAGTCAGATCCGTACAAATTCCCCAATCATCTGAATATGATTTTGGCTATTAGCTTGGGAATTGATTCCCAAGCGGTCTGGATGTTCCACCCGTTTCTTCGCTCCCTCTGCTCCCTCTGCTCCCTCTGCTCCCTCCGCTCCCTCCGCTCCCTCCGCTCCCTCCGCTCCCTCCGCTCCCCCTGCTCCCCCTGCTCCCCCTGCTCCCTCCGCTCCCTCCGCTCCCTCTGCTCCCTCCGCTTCCTCTGCTCCCTCCGCTCCCCCGCCCACACCCCACACCCCACCGAGCACACCCCACACCCCAATTCACGCTCCCTGCAAGACGGCACTGCCGGCGCCCTGAAACATCAGCCAGGAGAGGAAGAAATCGAGGATGAAGATCGCCAGGAGGGAGGTGACGACGGCGGTGGTGGTGGACTGTCCGACGCCCTTGGCGCCGCCGGTGGTGGTCAGGCCCCAACTGGTGCCGATCACCGCGATCGCCCACCCGAACACCACGGACTTGATTTCGGCGCTGAGGAGATCCCAAACCGTCATGAAATTGCGGATCGAGTCCAGGAACGCCCCGGACGAGATGCCGTACAGGCTGCCAGAAATCAGCATCCCCCCCGCCAACCCGGTGATCAGACAAATAATCGTCAGGAGGGGCAACATCAGACAGCAGGCGAGCACCCGGGGGATCACCAGGTAGTCCACCGGATCGGTTTTCATCATGTAGAGGGCGTCGATCTGTTCCGTGACGCGCATCGTCCCCAATTCGGCGGCGAAGGCGGAGCACACCCGTCCGGCGACGATGACGGAGGTGAGTACGGGGCTGAGTTCCCGACTCAGGGACAGGGCGAGGATGCCCCCCACCAAGTTTCCCGCCCCCAGGGTGACGAATTCCCGGGCCACCTGGATGGTGAACACCATACCCACGAAACTGGCCGTCAGCAGGGCGATCAGCAGCGACTCCGGGCCGACGGCGGCCATCTGGTCCAAGGTGTTGCGGCGGTGAATTTTGCCCTGCAGCAGGTGGATGAAGACTTGCCCCCCCAGGAACAGGGAGGCGATGAAGCGCTGAGTCCACAGGCCGAGGCTGGAACGGGTTTTTGAATTGCTCAAGGAACTGATCCGGGGAACGCTCAAATATTTAAGATAACAGCTTTATACGATTTGTTACATTTTGCCAACATTTATATCGAGTCCGATCCCTCCGAGGGGGGAGTTATCGCCCCGGCAACCCGCCGTTAGTTAAACAAAAATGTATCTAATTTAAGTTTTCTGACAGAACGGTACGAACGGGGCGATCGCCTTTATCGTGGTAGACAAGCGAACCTTATCTTGTCAGTCGATCGGCTGACCGATTCCATTGAAAATCACCCACATGAGTATTTTGCCTGATTTTCTGCGATCGCTCATTTTGACGATGGTTTTCAGCTTCGCGACCCCCATCCTGATCGTCGGCGGGGGGTTGGCGATCGCAATCTTCGTCCGTCAACTGCCGTTCTTGAATGCGATCGGCCAAGTTGGCATTGATCAGATTTTGGAGTTTCTCGCCATCTTCGGCAGCGGAAATCCCCTCCAGGGGGGGTTGATTATTGGCACGACGTGCAGTTTGGTGGGGGCCTTATTTGACACCTATGCCTCCTCTCAAAACCCACGGGGTCACTAATATTATTAATGTTTTGACGGGCGGCGATCGCTTTGAGTCCGAATTCGTCTAGGATCGTCAGAAGCGTTATTTTTGAAATCAGTATATCGCGATCGATGGCAGATATTGTAGATATTGCAGTCAATGCAGGGTCCTTCACCACACTGGTGACGGCCGTCCAAACCGCCGGGTTGGTGGAAACCTTGAAAACCCCCGGCCCTTTCACCGTTTTTGCCCCCAACGACGATGCGTTCGCCAAACTCCCGCCCGGAACCATCCAAACCCTCGTTCAAAATCCGCCCCAACTCGCCCGCATCTTGACCTATCACGTCGTCCCGGGCAAGTTGATGAAGGCGGATCTGGAAAAAATGCAGACCCTCACCTCCGTCGAGGGATCGCCCATTCCCCTCAATTTTGAGGACGGCTTTGAAGTCAAAAATGCCACGGTTGTCGCGGCAGATATCGAAGCGGATAACGGCGTCATTCACGTCATCGACAACGTGATTTTGATGGGCTGAAACCAAGAAACCGGGTTTCTTGGACAATTTGAGTTTCCCCATATCAATCCAAGTAGAAACCCGGTTTCTAGACCCCCAAATTATCAATTCTAACGATAATCCGGGGTTTGGATATTTCGCAGCCGCGCTTCCGGACGCTTGAAGCGATCCATTTGGGCTTCAAAAAATGCCCGGTTCGCCTGTAGGTGGCGGGGGTTGGGATCGTCGAGGGGATACAGCAACGCCGTCCGCAACGCCTGAATCACCGCAGAGGTGACACAATACATCGATCGCTGGAAACTGTTCGCCAACTGGATCAACATATCGTCCTCGCCCCGGCAGTGCTGTTTGTAATAGTCCACCAAATAGGGCGGCAGAAAATGGTACATATCCTGCATCAGGAGTGTGGGCGGAATCCCCGCCGTCCCCACCGGGAAGATATCGGCGTAGAGAATGCCGTAGTGGAAATCTTTCTGATCGTCGGGCACTTCCTTCGCCTGGGCGTTGTAAGATTTGGTGCCGCGGAAGGGTGCGGTGCGGTAAAATACGGCTTCTACATAGGGTAACGCCGCCTCGTACAGCCAGGTAAATCCTTTCGATTTGGGAATAATTTCGTAACATTCCCCATCGATGTAAGCGTGGTGGTAAATCGGGCGTCCGGCGATCGCAAAAATACCGTTAACCAGGAAGTTCATCGCCTCGGGGACGCTGGTTAATTTACCCTCATCGTAAAGGTCGCTCATCTCGAAAAACACCGGAGCCATCACTTCCCAAAATAGCCCCAAATTGCTGTAGTAGGACAACTGCCGCACCTGTTCCAAAAACATATCGGGAAACAGCTTGTAGAGTCCCAGCATCACCGGATTTTTGCGGAAATAGGCGCGGATGGCGCGATCGGCGTTGGCTTTGTATTCTTCCGTATCCAAATAGCCGTCAAACTGCCCCCCCATTTCCCGATGCCAAAACATCGCCACCATGCAGGCTTCGGCGAACTCCATGTTGATGCGATCGTGCCACAGGTGGTGGAACAATTTCGGCATCTTTTTCTGGGTTTCACCCTTTTCGATAAATGCCAACAATTCCGGGTGGGCAGTCGCCTCCCCTCGCCAAATTCTCAGGTCGGCATCGTCCCCGGCATAGTGATTGTGCAGGTCTAAATATTCCTGGGGCAAAAAGTATTTGAAAAAGGGAACCGGATTCAAAAATACCCGTTCCGCAATATACAGCAAATCCCGCCAATAGAAATCCATCGGCACGGCATAGGCTTTATAAATCCCGATAATTTGCATCAAATTTTCTGGCGTGTCCGGCAGCATCGCGCCTCCGGCTTCCAGGCGGTGAATGACTTCGGCAAATTCGTGGTTGGAAGGCGGCAGTTTGGTCGGTTTGGTTTCCGGTTGTATTAAAGTGGGTGCCATCATTAATTCTCAATTCATTATAAGTTTCAAAGTTGAAGATCCCCCCCAGCCCCCCTTAATAAGGGGGGAGAATGGGTCAAATTCCCCTTAATAAGGGGGGAGAATGGGTCAAATTCCCCTTAATAAGGGGGGAGAATGGGTCAAATTCCCCTTTGGTAAGGCCCGGCCGTTTCATTCTCGGTTAAAAATTGTCGAGGGCGACAATGAAAACCGTTGATGGGAGACAGGAGCAAGGATTTTT
>NZ_JAYFER010000583.1:0-2655 GCF_055795065.1 Lyngbya sp. CCY1209 | reverse complement strand
TACCATCGGCGGAAATTAACAGTCGTTTTTTCTGCAAGTGATCGGCGGCGGGTTGCAGTATCATTTCGCTCAATTCCTGGGCCGCAACATTCACCCAGCCCTGATTGTGACGTCGCGATGGACGGGTAATAGTGCCTCGAAATTGATTTGCTTTTTCGGCAATTTTCTCCCGCCCCGGCAGTTTGTAGCTCGTCATTTCCGTGGAAGTGACGACCCAGAGATAGCTGGTTGCTTCCCCCAAGGAATACTGCAATAAAACCGTCTCTTCGTCCAAAACTTGTTGTTGCACTTGTGCCAACGTCAGTGGTTGCGGTTGGGTGAGGGCGGCGTAGCGGGGGCTGGCGGCGCTAATTCGGGCTCGAATCTCTTCGTATTGTTGCCAAAGTTGGGCGAGTTCCGCTTTGATATTTTCCTTTTGTTTTTCGCTGGAATTGTCGTCGCCGAAAATTTCCAGGCGGCGGGTTTCTACACGGTCTATTTCTTGTTGCAAACGGCGTTCTGCGGCGACCAATTCCGGAGCGACACCTTGGCGGATATCGGCGTTGGCTTCCCGCAGCAATTCCAACAAGGTCCGGGCGCGGGAACGTTCGCTGGCGTGGAAGGCTAGGGCATCATATCCTTTTTGGGGGTTTTGTTGATGCAGTTGCATTAATAGCCTGATGTAGAATTGGTACTCGTCCTGAACAGTGGAGAAAAAAGTTTGACGGAGTTCGCCGGGAGGGGCTAGGCTGCGGAGTTCTTCAATTAGATTAATCACTTGTTCCGTATTGGCAAGGGCTTCAGTTAGTTGACCTTGGGAAGCTTGAAGTCTAGCAATATTGTAAAGAGTAGTCGCTTCCCCGGCGCGATCGCCCATAGCCCTTCTCAAAAGCAACGCTTGCTGGAAATACTCCCGGGCTGGCCGCTTTTCCCCCAAGTCAAAATATATCCCACCGATATTGTTGAGAGTAGCCGCTTCCGTGGCGCGATCGCCGATCGCCCGGGACAAGGGCAAGGCTTGCTCGTAATAGTCCAGAGCTCGCCGGTTGTCCCACACAGTCTGGTAGAGTCCGCCGATATTGTTGAGGGTCGCCGCTTCCCCGATGCGATCGCCCGTAGCTCGGAACAAAGGCAAGGCTTGCTCGTAATAGTCCAGAGCTCGCCGGTTTTCCCCCAAGTTAAAGTCAACCCAACCGATACTGATCAGGGTTCTCGCTTCCATGGAGCGATCGCCCACCCCTCGAAACAAGGGCAAAGCCTGCTCAAAATACTCCCGGGCGCGCCGGTTTTCCCCCAACTGGGAATAGATTCCACCAATATTCTGGAGGCTAGCCGCTTCCCCGGCGCGATCGCCCAGGGCCCGGAACAAGGGCAAAGCTTGTTCGTAATACTCTCGGGCCTGCTGATTTTCCCCCAGCGCAGAATAGACCCCACCCATATTGTTGAGGATTCTAGCTTCCACAGCGCCATCGCCCACAGCCCGGGACAAGGGCAAAGCTTGCTCGTAATAGTCCAGAGCCTGCTGGTTTTCCCCAAACTCAGAGTCAATCAAACCGATACTGTTGAGGATTCTGGCTTCCGTGGCGCGATCGCCGATCGCCCGGAACAAGGGCAGGGCTTGCTCGTAATAGTCCCGGGCTTGTCGCTTTTCCCCCAAATCATCGTAAACCTTACCGATATTGAAAAGGGTGGCGGCTTCCCCGGCGCGATCACCCACCGTCTGTCTCAAAGGCAAAGCTTGCTTGTAATAGTCAAGAGCCCGCGACTGTTCCCCCAAGGCAGAGTAAACGACACCAATATTGTTGAGGATTGTTGCTTCCCCCAAACGATCGCCCAGAGATCGGGACAAAGACAAAGCTTGCTCGTAATAGTCCAGAGCCTGCTGGTTTTCCCCAAACTCGGAGTCAATCAAACCGATATTGTTGAGGATGGTGGCTTCCCGGGAGCGATCGCCGATCGCCCGGAACAAGGGCAGGGCTTGCTCGTAATAGTCCCGGGCTTGTCGCTTTTCCCCCAAAACATCGTAAGCCCCAGCGATATTCTCGAGGATGACGGCTTCCCCGGTGCGATCGCCCACCGCCCGAACCAGAAGTAAAGCTTGATGATAATACTCCAAAGCCCGCCGCTTTTCCCCCAAGTCACTGTAGACTCGACCCAGACCCAGTTGAGCTAAAGCTTGTTTGGTGCGATCGCCCGCCTGTTCGTACAACCGCACCGCCTCCTGATAATAGGGAATTGCGGCCCGCAGCGATTCTGCCGTCCCTTGCTGAAACAGTTTCAATCCCCTTTGGTAGCTGGCATCCGCCGCCGAGTTAGACCGTTGGGCGATGAGTGTCGGCTCCGCCAATGCCGGGAGTTGAAACCATCCCGCCGGAGCGTAAAAACCCGCGATCGCCACCCAGATAGACCACCCAGTTTTCGTCCACATCTGTCTCTGATTGTCAGTCATATCAAGTCCGTTTTAATACTTACATAATCCGGCGAGAAAAGGCAATAGGCAAGAGGCAATCGGCAAAAGTTTGAAGCGGTTTCAGGAGGGACAAGGAAAATCGGGAATTCTAATGGTTTGAGCAGACATGATATGACTTGATTGAGGAAATTTATAGCAACGAGCGCTCACGTGGTTACAGTTGAAATGGGGTCAGAAATTTTCAAACCCTTATAGAAAAGCCGTTT
>NZ_JAYFER010000582.1:0-21903 GCF_055795065.1 Lyngbya sp. CCY1209 | reverse complement strand
TATCAAGTCCGTTTGAATACTTACACAATCGTTCGAGAAAAGGCAATCGGCAAGAGGCAATCGGCAAAAGTTTGAAGTCGCTTCAGAAGATGGCACCCAGGAAGCATAACTGTTTGAGCGGACATGATATCACAGATACACCCAAAATTATAAATTAAACTTTTGGATTTATATTTTTTAATTGAAATTTCAGATGATTGAGGCCCGGATTAAACGTGAAAATGATTCTCATTCTTGGACGAAACTCCGTCACTTGACAGCGATTTTGGGTTATGATAGACTGTAGTCTATAGGTTATATTACCCTTCGTGTCAGTAATGGCGGGTTGTGTGGGGCGATCGCTTCCCGGAAATTGCCTCAAAGCCCGATTGTACCGTTTCCAGTTTCTCCCAGGAAGGGGCGATCGGCCGCCGCCAGATTTTCCGCCCATTCACGAGAATTTTGATGAGCACATTTGCTGGGGTTGACAAAAGTATTGAAATATGCATTCAATCGCGTTGGCGAGTATACAGAGCGAATTCCTTTGAGTTATTTTCAACAACAATAAGGAACCGTTCCATCCGGCATGATCGTCCCCTGCAAGTTGGCACCTTCCCAATTAACTCGATTTAAAATTGCCCGACTCAGATTCGCGCCGTGCAGGTTCGCCCCCCGCAAATCAACCCCCTGCAAAATCGCCCGATTCAGGTTCGCACCCCGCAAGTTTGCCCCCCGGGCGTCAGTATTTTCAAAGCGCGATCGCCCCAAATTAACAAATCGCAAATCCGCACCCATCAGATTCGCCTCGATAAATTTCGTCCCGAACAAATAGGCACCATTTAAGTGGGAATCCATCAAATTAGTACAGTTAAAATCGGCCCGGAAGGCGATCGCATCCAGCAAAATCGCCTCGTTCAAATTAGCGTAATTCAGGTTAGTGTCGTTGAGGTTCGCCCCGGATAAATTCGCCCTGCTGAAATTCGCCCGCCGCAGCGTCGCAAAGCTCAAATTCACCCGTCGCGCGATCGCATCCCTCAACTGAGTTCCGATCAAATTGCCACGTTCCAAATCCGCTTCCGTCAAGTTGCAATCACACAAATTCGCCCCCAGCAAATTGGCAGTCTTCAAATTAGAACCCCGAAGGTTTGCCCCTCGCAGATCCGCCCCGCCGAGATCGGCATTTTGCAAATCGGCTTCCATCAACTCGGAACCCTGCAAATTCGCCCCGCCGAGATGAGCACAACGGAGGCGGGCACTGACTAAAATGGTTTGGGATAAATTAGCATTTTGGAGGTCGGCAAATTCCAAATTTGCCCCCGGCAAATCCAGGGTTCTGAGGTTAGCTTCGGCGAGTTGAGGTGCGATCGCGGGATTTTCTTCTCGCCACGACCGCCACTTTTCCACCCCCCGCTTCAACAGTGCCAGATGTTCGATATTCGTCAAATCCAACCTCCTCATTCGTTCTTCTGTTCCGCCAGAGGATCGCGGCCGGAGACGTTTGCGATCGCCTCCAAAGCGGCGGCGGAACCAGCCAAAATATCCTGTTCTTCTCCCCCCAGATACAACCGTCCGAAACTGCCCACTGCCTGCACTTGCAGGATATTAATTAACGCCGCTTTTTCCGCCTCGTTCGCCGCCAGGGCCGCGTAGGCTGCCGGTTGCACTTCCAAAACATATAAAGTCTGTTTCGCCAACAATAATTGTCCCCGCCGGTTGCGGTTGATCAGTTGAGCTTGGTGGGGGTCGATATTGCGGATAATTTGACTCGACACCACCCGAGGTTTGAGGCGATCGCTTTCTTTGACTCCCAAATAATCTAAAATAGCCCGACCCGCCGTCGTGGTATCCCCCTGGCGGCTGGAGTGAATTTCGAGTAACCCGTACAGCCGTTCCACAAACTGGACGCCGGGACGCACGATCGTGGACTTGAGGGCGACGTCGGTGATGCGATTAATTTCAATTCCGGGGGAAATTTCGATCCACAGGGAAGCGTCCCCCGGTAATGGCAAAAACCCCAACGCCACCGTCCCGATGTAGGCGGCGTGTTGGGGTTGCAGGTTGTCGAGATAGACGTAACTTCGCAGTTCTACACCCAAGGTTGACCCTCTCTCCGATTTCTTCCCTTGACACTTGGGATTCTGAGCGCAACTATTGTACCGTATCGGCGGGAACTGCGGGCATTTCTCGCTAATTGACAATTTTGGCGTCGGTGATCATTAACTCCTCGCGGGTTTTTCCGCAGGGTTCGTTGCTCTGGCAGTCGTTGACGGTTTCGACACCGTATTGGAGGGAAACGGTGCGGTTCAGGAGGCGATCGCTTTGGGCACAAATGTCAAAGGTGGCGCCGAGGTTGTGTTCTCGGTTCGCCTCGTCCCGGAGGGTGACGTAGCACATGATGTCCCCCTGGACGATTTCTGTAATCCGCCCCATCTGGGGTTTTTCCTCAGTTTGGGCGAGGTAGAATTCCAGATCTGCGGTGCGATCGCGGGTCATTTCCGTCAGACAGCCGGTGAACAGAAGGCCTTCCAAGGTGCCCCCCAGGGCTTCGGCGGCTTCAAACTTGCAGGAGGCATCCCGGAATTTGATCCAGGCCCGTTCAGCTTCGATCAGGCGCCGTTTTTCTTCGCCTTCGACGGTGGCGATCAGTTGTCGGTAGACTTGGTTGAGTTTGCGATCGGCGATTTTATAATCCCGTTCGAGGCAGGCTTTCATTTCGGCGGTGGTGCCGTTTTCGTCGCACTGAATTCCCTGTGCTAGTTGGCTGTCGGCGGGTTGGGAAACGGTGGCGGCGGGGGACACCAGAAAAGCTGCGAGAATGGCGGTGAAAATTTTATCAATCATGGGTGCTACTGAATTGGCGAACGTTGGTTTCAGATTACGGCTGCTGTTTCGGTGGGGGAGGATGGCAGGTGCCATTTTTTGGATTGTCTCAAACTCAGATGGCGATCGCGCCTTTTGAGTTCCCTGAGTTGATGCCCGAGTCGGGGACCATTTCCGCAACTGTCACGCGATCGATGTTATAACTAATTGTCAAATTGCTGACAATCGAGCCATTTCGGGTGTCGAGGTAAACATGAACGGAACTCAACTCCTGCCGCCAAAATTCTTCGCCATGATTTGGAGTGGCATTTTCCTGCTGATTCTGGGATGCGATCGCCCCCCCTTCGCCAAAGTCGAGCCCCTGGAACCCGACCGACTCGCCGCCCTCTCCAAACCCCCCAAACCCTACACCCGGGAGGCGACGTTGGTCGCCGTCGGCGATATCATGATGCACGGGTCGCAAATCAAATCCGGTTATAATTATAGCACAAAAACCTACAATTACGACGCATTTTTTACCGAAGTTAGGAATATCATCAAAACCGGAGATTGGGCGATCGGCAATTTAGAAACCACCCTCGCCGGCCCGGAAACCGGATACACCGGCTACCCCCTCTTCAACGCCCCCGATACCCTGGCGGATGCGATTAAAAATGCCGGATTCAATATTTTGACGACCGCCAACAACCACTCCCTCGATCGCGGCGAAAAGGGTGTTATAAAAACCTTGGAAAACGTCAAAAGCCGGGATTTGGTTCCCGTGGGAACAGCCGCTTCCCAGTCGGAGGCGGACAAAATAAAAGTTATCGAAAAAAACGAGATATCGATGGCACTTCTCGCCTACACCTACGGCACCAACGGCATCCCCATCCCCGCCGGAAAAGATTATTTGGTTTCGTTAATTGACGAAGCGGAAATCGTCAAAGATATCATCGAGGCGCGACAACTCGGCGTCGATGTCGTTACCGTCGCCCTGCACTTCGGAACCGAGTATCAGCGACAGCCCAACACCCAGCAAAAACAACTGGTCGGACAACTGGTAAAAGCCGGGGCGGATATCGTCCTGGGAAGCCATCCCCACGTCGTCCAACCCTACGAAATATTCGATTTGACGGGGGAAGGCGGACAACCCCGCCAAGCGGTGGCGATTTACTCGATGGGCAATTTCATCTCCAACCAGCGGGGAAATTACAAGGATTTGGGCGTTATTTTTAAAGTAAAAATCGCCAAAAATTTTCCCGAAGAAACGATAGAAATTGCCGCCGTCGAAGCCCTGCCCACCTGGGTACACCGCTACGGGTTGAACGGAAAACAGAATTTCCGCATTTTGCCGTTGGAAGCCGTGTTATCCGCGAAAAACGATCCCCTGTTAAAATCCGGCGACTATTCCCGACTCGCCCGAGATTTGGAACGGATGAACCGCCATCTCGAATCATTGACACCGGCTCAAAACACGGCGCAAGTGCGATAATAAAATATCGGATACTTCTCCGTGTCCTCTGTGCCTGGAGTGGTTAATTTTCCCGAAACTCTAATCTTCAAAACCATGCCGATCGCAACTTCCCCCAAATATACCTCCCCAGAATACATGGATCGCGTCCGGACGGCGATCGCCACTTTAAAACAAGACCTCCCCACCCTGTTCGAGAAAGATATCAGCTACGATATCTATACTTCTGACATTGTATTCGCCGATCCGGTGAACCAATTTAAGGGTAAATTCAATTACCGGATTATTTACTGGACGCTCAGATTTCACGGTCGCTTATTTTTCACCGACCTCCATTTCGACCTGCACCGCATCCGGCACGTCGCCACCGATGTAATTATGGCCTATTGGACCGTGCGGGGAACCCTCCGCCTCCCCTGGAAACCCCGCATTTACTTCGACGGTGCTTCCACCTACAAACTCGACGCAGACGGGCTCATCTACGACCACGAAGACAGCTGGGATCGATCGCCCGGAGAAATTTTGAAACAATTTTTCCAAAAAGGGTCCTGATATCCGCCCCGGAGGTTCGGTTTTAATCACTCGAAGGGAATGCGATCGGATCGCTATATTTAAGACAAGACGAAATCAGGAAGGAATCCGAAATATGACGAACCCTACCGAACGAACTCCCGAACTGTTTGAGAGCCACACTTCCGGCCCCAATAAACTGTGGCAATACGTCCGCTCCATGCCCCCCGAAACCGTCGCCCAACTGTCCCACCCCGACGCGGACGTCGCCCAATTGATGGAGCACAATCTCCTGCAAATGCTCGGCGGCTTGCCCTCCGAACAGTTTGATGTTACGATTACCACCAATCGCGAGAATCTCTCCCGGCTGCTGGCCTCGGCAATGATGAACGGTTATTTTCTATACAAAGCCAAACAGCGCATGGAGTTTGAGAAATCGGTTGCCAATCTCTAGGAAGAGGCGGAACAGCCCTCAACCGGACCGGCGATTGATTCAAAATCTCCTTTCCTGCGACTAGCATGGGAGGAGTTGTTTACTATTGACTAGAACGTGAGCCAACCCGATCTGACAGAAAAGAACAACAATTCGTCCGGGGAGTCGGTTCCGGTAGCTCCCGTCGAATTCAATTTGCCCCTCCAGAAACAGCAGGCACTCCAACAAGTTTTTGAACGCCGAGCCGGGGAGCGACAACTGGTCGTCATCCAAGATTTTCCCGACCCGGATGCCCTCTCCTCCGCCTGGGCCTACAAACTAATCGCCGCCCAATATCAGATCGAGTGCGATATCGTCTACGCGGGAACCCTCAGCCACCAAGAAAATATCGCCCTGGTCAAATTGACGAGTTTACCCGTGCAACGCTGGCCGATGGAGACGGCAAAAACGAAGGATTTATCCGTTTACTCCGGCTGCGTTTTTATCGACCACCAGGGTACGACCAGCCAACTCACCCCCCTATTGCAAAAAGCGGGAATTCCCGTCGTCGTCCTCATCGACCACCACAGTTTACAAAAAGATGTCAAACCGGAGTTTGTAGACATCCGCCCCGGACTGAAGGCGACGGCGACGCTGATGACGCAGTATTTACAAACCGGAGAGTTTTTGAAACTCGACAGCAATGACAGCATCCACGTTAAATGTGCCACCGCCCTGATGCACGGGTTGCGATCGGACACCAACCAACTGCGGCAGGCCACCAAAGAAGAATTCATGGCCGCCGCCTACCTGAGCAGTTTTTACGATGCGGCGTTGTTGGATTCGGTGTTGCGATCGTCCCGGTCGAAGCGGGTGATGGACGTGATCGAGCGGGCTCTGTCCAACCGCCGCATCCAGGACAACGTTTCCATTTCCGGCGTCGGCTATCTGCGGGCCTCCGATCGCGATGCCATCCCCCAGGCCGCCGACTTTTTGCTCACCGAAGAGAACGTGCACACCGCCGTTGTCTACGGCATCGTCCACGACGATTTCAACGAGGTGGAATTGGCGATCGGATCGCTGCGGACCAACAAGATCACCCTCGACCCGGACGAGTTTATCAAAGAGGCCTTCGGCACCGACGTCACCGGAAAATTTTTCGGTGGCGGCCGCAGTCAGGCGGGGGGGTTTGAAATTCCGCTGGGTTTTCTTTCCGGCTTCAACGAAAACAAAGAATACGCCGATCTGAAATGGAAGGTCTTCGATACCCAAGTCAAACAAAAATTGCTGCGTCTGGTCAACCCAGACTCATGAAATAACAATTAATAATTAATAATTAACAATTAATAATTGTTGTCTGAATTGGATCGCAGTTGGGCTTTCATCGCCTCGATTTCGGCATCGATTTCCGCCCGGGTTTCTGCGGCGTTTGTGTGCCAATCCTCCTCGGTCAGACCCGTCAGGGCTTGCGATCGCGCCTCCAATTCCGCCACCCGATCCTCGATCGCATCCAGAGCCTCCCCGGAGGTGAGATTTTCCAACACCCGATTCAGGCGTTCCGAAGACCGAGCCGATCGCGATCGGGCGATGTAGAGATCCGCTTTCATCTCGGCATCCCCCGTTTTCGCTTCGAGCAGACGCATTTTAGCCCTCAGATGCGCCACAATTTGCCCCTGTTGCTCGAACTGGCGCGCCATCATCGCCGCCGTGTCCAGATAGGACTTCCGCCGCAGCAGGGCATCCCGGGCCAGGGATTCCCGGCCCTTCTGCAAGGCCAACTGCGCCCGCCCGTACCACTCCCGGGCCGTCTGTTCCGCCTCGGTGCGCTCCCGCTCGATTTGTTTTTGGGTCGCGATCGCCCCAGCCACGGCTTGCCGCAGGTGGATCAGGTCCGACCGCATCTCCCGCACCGCCCGCTCCAACAACTGTTCCGGCGTTTCCCGCCGCTCCAGCAGGCGGTTGACGTTGGTGCGGACGATCTGCCAAATCCGATTCGGGAGTCCCATCATTCCTTCGGCCTGTCGTACTGGACGGAAATGCCCTGGACCCGCAGTTCCTCGGCCAGACGTTCGGCCGACGCCGCGTCGCCGAGGGCCCCGAATTGAATTTTCACCCCCGTTTCAAATTCCCGGACGTAGGCGTCGGGAACCACCTCCCGGGCCGCTTCCAGGCCCCGCTCGTCCTGGTAGTCGGCGACCACGTAGTAAAATCCATCTTCCGCCCGAACCGGTTCGCCACTGGGTCGGGCCGCGCTCCCCCCGCCCGGGGTGGGGGTGGGAGTGGGAGTCGCGGGGGCCGGAGCCGGAGCCGGAGCCGGAGCCGGGGGCGCCGGTTCCGGCAATAATTCCTCGGACAGGTTGTTGAGTCCAGGCCCGGTGGGAATGGGGCTCGGCGTCGTTTGGGCCGGGGGCGCCGTGCCGGCGTCGGCCGGGGTGGGGGCGGGCGTCGGGGGAGCGGCCGGCGGGTCAGGATCGGGGTCGATGTTGCTGAGGGTGTTGAGGTCCAACTCGACAAATTCTTGGGTGGCGAGGTTGGGGGAGGTGGGTTCCACGTCCGCCGCCTCGACGGGTTCGGCTTCGGGGGTCTCCCGTTTGAAGATGCGGTCCAACCCCAAAACTCTCATTCCGGCCGGGGAGGTGACGACGTAGCCGAGGACCGCGCAGGAGAGGAACAGCAGCAGCATCGACAGCAGGCCCACCGGCGTCAACAGTCGGCCGGCCAAAGTGCGATCGCGCCGTTGTCGCCGGTACTCCCGGCGTCTTTCGATGCTGTCGATCAGTTGTTCGGTGGATTCGAGGTAGCCGTCGGGCGCCGGTTCCGCCACCGTGGCGGTATCGTGGGAACCGTTGCCGTTGGAGGTCGCCCCGTTTTGGGCGCGGGGGACGATGGGGGCCGCTTCCGGCAGCACCACCGATTCCCAGCCGGGGGGCCGGGGGGCCTCGGGTTTGGGGGGGTCGGTTCCCGGTGACATCCCGATCGCCTCGGGTGTCGGTTTGGAAGTCCCGGAGCCGGAGATCGGCGATCGCTCCCCGGGTTTTTGGGACCCGCGCCGGTATCGCCGGTATCGGGTCAGCTCCTGTTCCAGTTTCACGTCGAGACTGCCCAAAATAGATTGCAGGGCCGGTTTCAATTCGGGTGGGGGAGAGGTCGAGTTATTGCTGGACAATTGACTCATGGCAGATCAACAAAATCAGGTGGATGTTAAATGACGTTTGAATCGATCGATCGGATTCTCGGTGCGTTCGCCAACCGGATCCGCACCCCGGAACAGCGACAGTTGCAGGCGGTTTTGACCCGCTGGCCGGAAGTGGTGGGAAAATCGGCGATCGCCCACACCCGCCCGGTTTCGATTCACCGGAATATATTGTACGTCGCCACTTCCAGCGCCGCATGGACTCAGGATCTCACCTTCCGGCGCACGGCGATCATGCGGAACTTGAATCGGTGCCTCCCCGATCCCCTGCATGATATCAAGTTTTCCACAGCCCGGTGGCCCGGTCAATCTCCACCCACCGCCACCGCCGCAGGTGCGGATGTCCCCCATCCCAGCGCCGTCCCCGACGGCCCCCCGCCGGATTTGAGCGGTTCCCCCCGCCCGGAAACGGCGATCGCAGCCTTTGAACTCTGGGCCGAAAAAGTCAGGGCGCGATCGCGAAACTGGCCTTCGTGTCCCCGCTGCCACTGCCCCACCCCTCCCGGCGAACTCGAACGCTGGTCAATTTGCCGAATTTGTATGGCTCGGGAGCGGTGAGACGGTATTAGGGAGTCGGGAGTCGGTATTAGGGAGTCGGGAAAAATCGATAATCGTCAATTGTCCATTGTCAATTGTCAATTCTGTCCCCCACCCCTCACCCCCTCCGCAATCCTTGCGCCACCCGAGTTACTAACTTTTCGGGATGCAATTGTGGCGGAAGTGATGAATGTTTTTAAATCCGTCGCGAATGAATTTGGCTTGATCCCCAACCAGTTGTTCTCCCTTCGTGCTTGATCCCCGATACTTTACATTTATTTATAAAATTGGGTGATTTTGTGTCTATATATAAAGAAATTCTAAAAGAATTCTAAATTCCCGGCGACCTTCAAAATCGATTCCACCTCAGATCCCATCAGCGTTTACGCATTCTAGACGGGGATCGCACGATAGCGCACAATTATAGATATAACCTCCGCCGTCCAGCCAGGGAGAACGCCATGAAAACAACTCCTATTTTAACCTCCGCCTGCCGCTGCTGTCAGCATTACACTCCCGAAGGACGGCGGGGCGGCATCTGTGACCAACTCCACGTTCCGGTCAAAGGCAGTTGGAAGGCTTGCCCCCTGGCGATCCCCGCCTTCGCCCCCTCTTGGGAGCGGGTCGAGACGCTCATGCAGTTGAAACAAGCCACGCCTACCGTGCGGGAAGTCATGCTCGGCGACTCTCTCCCCAGCTTAACCCCGACTCACCCGGAAATGATAGCCCCGGCCACCCCATCCTCCGATCGCGTCGCCGTCTGAATCTTCGGGCACAAGAGCGATCGGGACTCCTGGATCTCCCCGACTCCCTAATACCGACTCCCGACTCCCTCATCCATCACGGAAGCCAGGGATACTGTCGGAAATCGGGCTTCCGCTTTTCGAGAAACGCCTGCTTTCCCTCCGATCCTTCCTGAGTCATGTAATAGAGTAAAGTCGCGTTGCCGGCGAGTTCCTGCAAACCCGCCTGGCCGTCGCAGTCGGCATTGAACGCCGCTTTCAAACAGCGAATGGCGATCGGACTTTTTTCCAAAATTTCCCGGGCCCACTCAACCCCCTCCGCTTCCAGTTGTTCCACCGGGACGACGCAGTTGACCAAACCCATCTCCAAAGCCTCTTTGGCACTATATTGCCGGCAGAGATACCAGATCTCCCGCGCCTTTTTCTGGCCGACCACCCGGGCCATGTAACTGGCGCCGAAGCCACCGTCGAAACTCCCCACCTTCGGGCCGGTCTGGCCGAAAATCGCGTTGTCCGCCGCCAACGTCAAATCGCAAATCAGGTGCAGGACGTGGCCCCCGCCGATCGCGTACCCCGCCACCAAAGCGATCACCACTTTCGGCATCGACCGGATCAACCGCTGCAAGTCCAGCACGTTCAGCCGGGGAACCCCCGCATCGTCAATATAACCCGCCTCCCCCCGCACGCTCTGATCGCCGCCGGAACAAAAGGCATATTTGCCGTCGGTGTGGGGTCCGGCACCGGTGAACAGGACAACGCCGATCGCCCGATCCTCCCGCACATCCGCAAACGCATCGTAAAGTTCAAACACCGTCTTCGGACGGAAGGCGTTCCGCTTGTGGGGCCGGTTGATCGTAATTTTCGCGATTCCGTCCGCCTTCTGGTAAAGAATATCTTCGTAGGTTTTGGCCGTGTGCCATTCGATGGACATTAGTTCTCGGATCGAGCGATCGGTGATCTGGGCAAGTGAGTATTGTATCTCAATTGGGGAATGGGGAGTAGGGAATGGGGAATGGGGAATGGGGAATGGGGAATGGGGGGATAGAGACTTCCTCCGCCTCCTGTTCCCCTGTGCCCTTGTGTTCCCAAGCCTCTCATCAGATTTGCCAGTTCTCAAAACCCGTCAGTTCTCGGTTTCCGGGGATGACCTCGCCGATGCGGTAGGCGGGGATATTGTCATTGGCGAATCGAGCGATCGCACCTTCAGCCTGACTCGGCGGGACGAACAGCACGAATCCGACCCCCAGGTTGAACGTCTCCAGCATGGCGGTCGCGTTCACGTCTCCCCGGCGGGCCAGGTAGGTGAAAATCGGCGGGACGGGCCAACTGTCGGGAATGATCCGGACCGACGCCGTTTCCGGGAGACAGCGGGGCAGGTTTTCCGGCAGTCCCCCGCCGGTGATGTGGGCCATGCCCCGGATGTCCAGACCCTCGCGGAGGGCCTTGAGAATCGGTTTGACGTAGAGGCGGGTTGGGGTCAAACAGACTTCCCCCAGGGTTTGTCCCCCCAATTCTTCGGGGCGATCGCTCCAATTCATCTGGCGATCGGCGATAATTTTTCTGACCAAGCTGAATCCGTTGCTGTGCAAACCGCTGCTGGCCAGGGCGATCGCCACATTTCCTTCCTCAATTTGGGTTCCGTCCAGCAGCCGATCTTTCTCCACAATCCCCACGCAAAATCCCGCGACATCGTATTCCCCCGGCGGATAAAATCCCGGCATTTCCGCCGTTTCTCCCCCCAAAAGCGCACATCCAGCCTCTTCGCAGCCTTCGGCAATTCCCGTCACCACTTCGGTTAACTGTTCCGGCGAGAGTTTTCCCGTCGCCAGATAATCCAAAAAGAACAGCGGTTCGGCCCCGCAGGTGAGCACGTCGTTGACGCACATCGCCACCAAATCGATTCCCACGGTATCGTGGCGGTTGAGAAGATTGGCGAGTTTCAACTTCGTCCCCACGCCGTCCGTCCCCGAGACGAGGACGGGTTTTCGGTAGCCGGACGGCAGTTCAAAGCATCCCCCGAAACCCCCCAAACCGCCCAGCACTTCCGGGCGGTAGGTCCCCTGGACGCGATCGCGGATTCGATTCACAAAATCCCGGCCCGCCACCACATCGACGCCTGCTTCTCGATAATCCATCTCTTCCTCTAACTCGAATTTATTCAATCATATTGTCGGTCGAAATCGGGCAACCCTATAAGGTTGCCCCCACTCAATTGCCCCACACCCCGATTCACCGATATAGCAGTAAGCTCTCAGCTTTGGGCGATCGGCTCGTGTCAAATTCCCATCTATCAGGGTTTTGGGAGTTCGGTTCTGTCCGAACCGACTCTCGTAGTGCTATAAGAAAATTTGATAACACCCGAATTGGCCCGAACGAGAATGACCGCAAGTCTTTAGAAATGGGTATTTTGGCCCACACCGAACTGTCCAGTTTGCGAAATTGTCGCGCCACCCGACCCCAGGAGCCGATCCCCAAACCAAAAGTTCGTGCTACTCTGTTGCAGTTCCTTCAACAAATGTGAACACGGAACGAGTACGAATTACTGAGAGGGTCGAAACGTCTCTCCGGCAATCTGTGGCTCAATTCCAATTTTCAGAAGTTGCGTTTAGTAATGGACTTATGAAGTACAAACTTTGGAGTGGTCTGTCAACCATCCTCGTGCTCTCCGCTTTGAGCCTCAACTCATCGGGTCATGCAGAACAAAGGATGGCGGACCTCGGAGAACCGCTAAACACGGCTGTCAATGCGGATGAAGAGTCGATCGCACGGTCGGAAAACGGCGAGACGGCCGACGCTGAGATCGCCGGAGCATCGGAAGGCAGCGACGTGGTGAAAGTGGGAGAGCATCAGTCGGCGAATTCCCAAGATGCCATCGATGCGATCGCCAAAATTACCGCCCACCAACTCGACCAAAAACAAGCCGCAACCCTCTACGTCCGCGACATTCCGGTTCTGACGTTTCTACAAAAAGACCTGGCGTCCGCGACGCCCGAGCGACGCTACAACACGGTTTCCGTGAATGAGAATTCAGCCTTAAAAGTAGCCACCCCGACCCCCGAACCCGACCCATCCGATCCCGTCGTCCGGGCCAGCGCCGTCGCCGCCCAAATCAATCAACTCAGCCGCAACAACGTCGATGCCGACACGATTCGAGTCCGTTGGGATGCCGAGCGAGAAGCCTACGTCATCGAAGTGGGTGAAGAAAAATTGGTGGCGATCGATTCCGATACCATTCTCCCCGACACCACCCGCAACCCGGCCGAAGATGCCCTGCAGGCCACCAACCGACTGCGTCGGCAGATCGGCAACGCCAAACCCCTCAACGCCATCGAAGGGAAACCCCAGCCGGAAATTCTCCAAACCGCGACCCGCGCCATCTCCGATCGCGTCCAGGGTTGGGCGTCCTGGTACGGTCCCGGCTTCCACGGCAACCTCACCGCCAACGGCGAACGCTACAACCAATACGCGATGACCGCCGCCCACCGCCACCTTCCCTTCGGCACCGAAGTCCGCGTCACCAACATGGACAACGGCCGCTCGGTGGTGGTGCGGATCAACGACCGGGGCCCGTTTATCGGCGGTCGGATTATCGACCTGTCGGCCGGCGCCGCGGAGGTTTTGGGCATGATCAGCAGCGGCGTCGCCCCCGTCCAAGTCGAAATTTTGGCTCCCGCACGGTAGGGGAATAATTAATAATTATTAGTTATTCCTGCGCCCGAATTCATTCCTGTCCGATAAAATTGGTGGGAACTTAATTGCCTGCCACGACTGCCATGCGCCTGTTTACGACCGTCGCAGCACTGCGCTGTTATCTGGATTCATGCCGAGATCGGCAAGTGGGGTTGGTTCCCACGATGGGAGGCTTGCATCCGGGCCATTTGAGCCTGATCCGCCGGGCCCGGAACGGGTGCGAAGTGGTGGTGGTGAGCATTTTTGTCAATCCCCTGCAATTCGGACCCCGGGAAGATTTCAGCAAATATCCCCGGACGTTGGAAGCGGACGCGCAACTGTGTCGGGAAAATGGGGTGGATGCGGTTTTCGCCCCTTCCGTCGAGGAAATGTACGGTTCCCCCGATCGCAACAGTTCCCAAACCGCCGTCATCGCGCCGCCGGAACTGACCTCGGGACTCTGCGGCGCGTCCCGTCCCGGACACTTTCAAGGGGTGACGACGGTGGTGGCCAAACTCTTCAATTTGGTGCGGCCCGATCGCGCCTATTTCGGACAGAAAGATGCCCAACAACTGGCGGTGATTCGGCGGATAGCCGCGGATCTCAACTGGCCGATCGCGATCGTCGGCTGTCCCATCGTCCGGGAAGATTCGGGGTTGGCCTACAGTTCCCGAAATCAGTATTTGACGCCGGAGGAAAAACAACAAGCCACGGTTTTGCACCGTTCCTTGCAGGCGGCGGCCGATCGCTTTCGGGTGGGGGCGCGATCACTCGACGAAATATTGGAAGCCGCGAAGGAGATCTTGGCAACCGAGCCGGCGGTGCAGGTGGAATACCTGGAACTCGTCGATCCCGACACCTTGGAACCCCTGGAAATCGTAACGGAAACGGGGCTGTTGGCGATCGCAGCCCGGGTGGGAAATACCCGCCTGATCGACAATACCCTGCTGCGGACTCGCAAACCCATTTTGGCGATCGACGGGCCGGCGGGGGCGGGAAAATCCACGGTGACGCGGCGCATCGCTGAGGCCCTCAATTTAATGTATCTGGATACCGGCGCCATGTACCGGGCCGTGACCTGGAAAGTGCTGCAGTCCGAGATCCCCCTCGACGACGAACCCGCGATCGCGGAATTGGTCAGTCGCTCCCATTTGGAACTGATCCCCGACGGCGGACAACTGCGGGTTTTGGTGGACGGGGAGGACGTCAGCTCGGCGATCCGCACCCAGGAGGTGAGTAACAATGTCTCCGCGATCGCCTCACTCTCGGCCGTCCGCAAAGCCCTGGTCAAACAACAACAGGCCTTCGGTCGCCGGGGGGGATTGGTGGCCGAAGGGCGGGACATCGGTACCCACGTTTTTCCCGACGCGGAACTGAAGATATTTCTCACCGCCTCCGTCAAAGCGCGATCGCAACGGCGCCATTTGGAACTGCAACAAAAGGGCCATTCGGATATCGATTTGGAACAGATCGAGCAGGAAATCGCCCGTCGCGACGAGATCGACAGCACCCGCTCCATCGCCCCCCTGCGGAAAGCCGTCGATGCGATCGAGGTCGAAACCGACGATTTGAGTATCGATGAAGTGACGCGCACAATTGTTGAGTTGTACGCCAAAAATCGGGAACTCGGGGCACTCCAACTTTAAATTTTTGATTCACGTTCCAACCCAAACCGATTTGTTTTATTATGCTCCTATAATATTTTGCAAACTCGGCAATCCACTGCCTCAGTCCCTTCAATTCGGGTTAGACTGTTTGAGAGTTGGGATCGAGAGCGGACGGACGTTCGCTCCCAGTTTCGCTTGCGGATTGATATTGGTGTGAAGGAGAAATGACGTGGTACAACCGTACAATCAGGGATTAGCTTGGCAACAGCGAGTCTCGACTTTTGCCCTGTTAGCCGCTTTCAGCAGCTTTACCCTCGGCGTGATGTTGCCTTGGAATCTGAGAACTCAACGTCGAGCCGAAGCTCCCCCCCTCAGCCAACCGGTTCGGGAAATCCCCGCCCCAGTCGCCCCGAGTCCCTCACAGACAGCCCAACCGGACGCTCCATCCGACGCCGCCCCGGAAGAAGGGACCCCCGCCACCCCCGTCCCAACCGAGTCGTCCCCACCCGCAAACAGTCTCGGCATTCCCCCCATCAAAAGTGCGATCGCCCAACGGACCGAAGGCGTCCGAGTTTCCTTCCAAAATTTAGAAGACCGACGCTTCAACTTTGCGGTGCCCGAACGCTTCCGGGGCAAAACAATTAAAGAAGTGAGTTTGCCGCCGGATCGAAAAATTATCGCCCTCACATTTGATGACGGTCCTTGGCCGAAGACGACGGAACAAATTTTAGATATCCTCAAAGAAAATAACATCAAAGCGACATTTTTCTGGGTCGGGGCAGCCCTCACCAACCACCGGGACATCGCCAAGCGGGTCGCCGACGAAGGTCATGCCCTGGCCAACCACACCTGGAACCACCGCTATCATAAAGTCAGTCAAGCAGAAGCGGCCCGGGAGATCGATCGCACCGCCGATTTGATGGAGGAACTCACGGGAACCCAAACCTTTTATTTCCGGCCTCCGGGAGGGGTGATGGATAACGGTTTGGTAGACTACGTTTACAGCCAGAATTACGCCAATATTATGTGGTCCGTGGACTCCCAGGATTGGAGATCTTCGGCCGATGCGATCGCCAAAAATGTCATCAGCACCGCCAAATCCGGCGGCATCGTCCTCATGCACGACGGCGGCGGAAATCGCGTCCCGACGGTGAAAGCATTGCCGGGAATTATCAAAGAACTCAAACAGCAGGGCTACGAGTTCGTCACCCTCCCCAAATTGCTGCAAATGGCCGACGATCACATGACCCACCAAGAAATTGCCGAACAGGAAAAAGAAGCCCTGGAAATGTCGGGAAGTAGCGAGTCTGGAGG
The DNA here is from genome assembly GCF_055795065.1 of Lyngbya sp. CCY1209. NCBI lineage: Bacteria > Bacillati > Cyanobacteriota > Cyanophyceae > Oscillatoriales > Microcoleaceae > Lyngbya > Lyngbya sp. CCY1209. The sequence continues at coordinate 5,669 of NZ_JAYFER010000582.1, read as the reverse complement.
GGTCGCACAACCCTCGGAATAGGGAGTGGGGAAGCAAGAGAAGTGAGGAGCGAAAAGTGAGAAATTCTCACTTCTTGAATTGACCTTTGCCCTTCCCCTTTCCCCCGCCCTATTGGTCGGGAATCGCGCCGGTTTTATAGCGCTGCGCGCGGTCTTCGGCAGTCGGTATTAGGGCATCGAGAACTGAAACAAGGGGAGCTCGCCCCTTGTTAAAACCCCATTTCAACTGTTACCACGCGATCATCGCTCGTTGCTATATAATCGTACAATCTTCCCAATCATCTTTAGATGATTTTCGCTGTTAGCTTGGGAATTGATTCCCAAGCGGTTTGGATATATAGCAGTGATCGCTCGTCTGTTTACAGTTTTGGAAAGGGGGAAAAACCTCGGAATCCTGATGAAAAGGGGATTTCCCTTCCCTACACCCGTTGCCCTGAGCGCAGTCGAAGGGAGTCGAAGGGAGTCGAAGGGCTACACCCTACACCCCAGCGCTATAGCAGTGTGAAATCATTCGTAAAAAATTTGTGGCTAACAGCCCCCCAGAATTGGGGGGTTGGGGGGCTATAGCTTTTTCAAACGATTAAAGAATTGCTATCATATCAATCGTCGGGAAATTGCCAACAGGAAATCCGTTCGACGTTGTGGCTGCCGCAGCTTGAGCAGGGCGCATCCCAAGCCGAAGTCACCCACTCCGCCTCGCAGTCGCGACAGTGACAGAAAATATTATTGCGATCGGCGACTTTGATTTTAGATCGCCACGTTTCCAACAAATCGCGGTTATTTTCCGAACGGCGATCGCCCATTTCTAACCCTCCCAATTGAAAGCAATGAAAAGTGAAAAGTGAAAAGTGACCGATTCTCCATTTCCGGCTGGCGGTGCCGCACCTATTCGCATCCCAAAACCGAGATGGTATAACTCTGGCCGAGCGCGTCCAACCCGCCGACATTCAAATTGATTTGAAAAGGTCCATCATTCTCCCTTGGAAGGCCGGTAATTTCTCGGGATTCTCCCGGCGTGAGCGATACGTTATCGTCAAAGATGCGATCGGCCGTACCGTCCGAATATTTCAAAAACATTTTCACCTTGAAATTGGCATCTTCAGTGGATTCCGATTGAATGGTGGCGACGTATTGATTAAATCTCATCCCCCCCGGGACGGCAAAATCCGTGTCCCAATTTCCCCGGAAACCGACGGGAACTTTGGGAATGGTGCCGGCGTTGGGCGGAGATACCCGTTTGGTGACGGAGGTTCCTTCTCCCGCCACGACGGCGAGGGGAGTACAAGTTTGGGCGGCGACGGGAGTCACGGCCGTCAACACAAACGCCAAAGTTCCGATTAAGGGACGCATCAAAATTTCATCTCCTCACAAAATTGATAACTGTCATCTATTGTAGCGATCGCCGCATCTAATGCGAACATTTTTTCGATTCTTGTGATACAACAAAATAAAGATCGCGAGACATCCGGCGCGATCGCCCGCCGGCGTAAAAATAGGACTCCGATGATGACGGATCGATTCGACTTCTTCCAAAATTGGTATCCGGTTTCCCCCCTCGAAGATCTCGATCCGGGCAAACCGACACCCGTCACCCTGTTGGGAATGAATATCGTCCTTTGGAAACCCCCCGCTTCCCCCCAATATCGGGCATTTCTCGACCAATGTCCCCACCGCCTCGCCCCCCTGAGCGAAGGACGCATCGACGAAACCAGCGGCAACCTGATGTGCAGCTATCACGGTTGGGAATTCGATGCCGAGGGCACCTGCACCCGCATCCCCCAGGCCGAAAACCCGGAATTGGTGGACAAAAATCGCCAAAATTTCTGCGTCAGTGCCTTTCCCACCCGGGAAGCCCAGGAAATGCTGTGGATTTGGGCCGATCGCACCTCCCCAGAACTCGCGGAACGGACTCCCCTCCCCCTTTCGGACGCCATCGATCTCGATACCGACACAGATTCGGTTTGGAAAAGCATGGTTCGGGATCTCGACTACGACTGGCAAACCCTGATCGAAAATGTCGCCGACCCCAGCCACGTTCCCTTCGCCCACCACGGCCTCCAGGGCGATCGCAAAATGGGTTCTCCCCTGCCTGTAAAAGTGGTGGAATCTACTCCCAAACGCATCGAAGCGACAATCGATCGCGGTTTGAACACGAAAATCGTTTTTGAGCCGCCCTGTCGCTTGGAATATTGCTTTTCTGCCGGCGATAAGCGTTGGGGAATTCTGACGTACTGCCTCCCCATTTCCCCGGGAAAATCTCGGATCGTGGCATTTTTCCCCCGGAATTTTGCCAAAACTTTCCATCGCCTAACCCCCCGATGGTGGGATCACATCGCACTCCGAAATTTGGTTCTGGAAGGGGACATGATTTTGCTTCACCAGCAGGAACGCTACTTGCAACAGAAGCGACAGTCGGACAGTTGGAAAAATATCTACAAAATGCCCACTTCCGCCGATCGCCTGGCGATCGAGTTCCGCCGCTGGTTCGATCTCTACTCTCAGGGTAAATTGCCCTGGGAAGACGTGGGAATTTTTCCCCCTCCCGTTTTGCCCACCAATGGCGATCGCCGCCAAGTTCTCGATCGCTATTCCCAACACACCCAACATTGCAGCAGTTGCCGGAATGCCCTCAAACAAATCAAACGCTTGCAGGTGGTTTTGTTGGTCTATTTCACCCTGGCTATCTCAACCGCGGCGGTGATGCCGGACGGGGTGCGATCGCGCTTGGGTTTGCCGTTGGTGGCGATCGCACTTTTGGGACTCGGCGCCTGGACTGGGCTCAAGTTTTGGTTGGAACCGAGGTTCTATTTTGTCGATTACGTGCACTCCGAGAAGAATTGACATACTCCCCCGTTCAGCTAACACTCTAACGGGGGATTCTCAAGACCTCGCGGATTCTTGATTTCTGCTTCATTGACTCATCAACTCCAGGCGGAAGTCTCCGCAGACGTTTCCGGTTTCCCAGCCGTTTCCCAATGCCCTTGGGTACTGTTATTTGACCCTATTGATTTTTATTTTCAAAAAAAAATTAAGAAATGTTAAAAATTTCGACTTTTTTTCGGAGGGGGGTTGCTTTTGGGGTTGACTTCCGGTATTATTTTAGATAATGGGAGTGGTGACAGAAATATTATTTTGGCAACCACTCCCATTATGGAGGTTAATGTCAATAGTTTACCGGAAATCGCCGCCCCCTGTCAACCCCTTTTCGGCCATTTCGAGCTCAATTTTTTCAAAAATTTTAGCCGGACAGAAAAACTAAAGATCGGGTGGGGGGAGTGGGGAAAAATTGACAATTGACCCTTAATTTTTCAACTCTCAAATCCTGCACGGGCGCTTCCGCGTTGCGCCCCTCCCCACCCCCGGTTTAAACCGGGATGCCGGGGGTTTCTTTCCCTTCAGTTTTCCCATCCAAATTCGGCGGCAATTCCGCCCGAACCGGCGACAATTGAACCGCGCAGGCTTTCAACTCCGGCTGTTTGGAATCCGGGCAAGATTCGGGGTGGGTGAGGGCGTTAGCTTCCGCGCGATCGGCCCACAGCGCCCCCCAGTGCATGGGAACGAAGACCGTCCCCGGCGCGATCGCCTTCGTAATTTTTGCCGGAAAGAAAGCCGCACCACGGCGCGATCGCACTTCCACCCAATTCCCCTCCTCAATCCCCAACTTTTTCGCATCCTTGGGATGAATTTCGATAAACGGTTCCGGGTGCATTTTGCGGATCTTCTCGATATGGCCCGTGCGGGTTTGGGTGTGCCAGTGGCCGTAGAGTCTCCCCGTAGTCAAAACCAAGGGATAGTCGGGATCGGGGGGTTCGGCCAGTCCCCGGGCGTGGCAGGCGGCGAACCGGGCGCGACCGTCGGGGGTATTGAACCGAAAATCGGTATATAACCGTTTAGGGGTGCGGTTCACCTCAATTTCCGACTCGGGACAGGGCCATTGGATCGGCCCCTGGGTTTTGAGGCGATCGTGACTCAACCCCGACAAATCGCAGGGGCGATCGCGAGTTAACCGCCCGAATTCCCGGTAAACTTCAGCAGAATCGGCGAAATCGAACTGTTTTTCAAATCCCAGCCGCCGCCCGACTTCCGCAAAAATCTCCCAGTCCGCCTTCGCCTCCCCCGGCGGGTTGCGGAACGCCGGACACAGCGTCACCACCCGTTCCGAATTGGTCATCGTCCCAGTTTTTTCGCCCCACTGAGCCGCAGGTAATAAAATATGGGCATATTCCGCCGTTTCCGTGGGATAGTAGGCATCTTGATAGACAGTGAAAGGCGATCGCATCAAAGCAGCCTTCGTCCGTTCCAGATCCGGCATACTCACCGCCGGATTCGTCGCCGCCACCCACAGCAACCCCACCTCGCCGCGTTCCAAACCGGTAATCATCTCCCAGGCATTCAAACCGACTTGAGAAGAAATCCGGCCCGGTTCCAATCCCCAAAATACCTCGATTTCCGCCCGATGTTGGGGATTTTTCACCACCCGATAACCAGGGAGGATGTGGGCGAGTCCCCCCGCTTCCCGGCCCCCCATCGCGTTAGGTTGGCCGGTGAGAGAAAAGGGTCCAGCCCCCGGTTTGCCGATATTTCCAGTCATCAGATGGAGGTTAATTAAGGTTCTGACTTTTGCCGTCCCCTCGGAAGACTGATTCAACCCCATCGACCACAGGGACAGAACCCGCTTCGACTCAGCCCACCACTTCGCCGCCTTTTCCAAGTCGTCAAGGCGGATGCCACAGGTTCTCGCCACCAACTCCGGCGGATAGGATCGGATCACCTCCGTATAGTCGGAAAATCCCCGCGTACATTCATCAATAAATAAAGGATCGATCGCGCCCCACCGCATCAACAAACTGGCGATTCCGTTGAGAAGTTCGATATCCGTTCCCGGACGAATTGCCAGGTGCAAATCCGCCGCCTCAGCGGTTTGCGTCCGGCGAGGATCCACAACGATCATTTTGACATTGCGATTTTTCTTGTGATAAACCCGCAAACGATTGAAAGCGATCGGGTGACATTCGGCGGTATTCGTCCCGATCAAAAACGCACAGTCCGTCTGTTCCAAATCGTCATAGCAACAGGGCGGCCCATCCGACCCAAAACTTTGGATGTAACCAGAGACAGCCGAAGACATACAAAGGCGGGAATTGGCATCGAAATTATTCGTTCCCAAACCCCCTTTCAACAACTTTTGAGCAACGTAATAATCCTCCGTTTGAAACTGTCCGGAACCGTACATACAAATTCCGTCAGAACCCATCGTCTCGCGAACCGTTCGGATGCGGTTAACAATGCGATCATAAGCCTCCTCCCAGGAAACGCGGCGGAACGGTTCATCGAGAGTATCCCGAATCATCGGATACATGAGGCGACTTTTGTCGATCGCCTCCGCAACCGTCGCCCCCTTCACACAAACCTTCCCCAAACTCGACGGGTGGGCGCGATCGCCCCTCACCTGCCAAATCGGATTCCCCTCGCGATCGCGGTGAGTCGCCTTCCCAGGTTGGGCGGGTGGCAACACTTCCAACCCACAGCCGACACCGCAATACGGACACAAAGTTTTCGTCAATTCACTCATCAAACAATCGCAAAAATCTACGGACAAAAACGAACATCAATCGACCAAAAACCATCTGCGAAAATCTGCGAAATCTGCGGATAAAATCAACCATCAA
>NZ_JAYFER010000581.1:0-62992 GCF_055795065.1 Lyngbya sp. CCY1209 | reverse complement strand
ACATTGACTATGCCTTTAAGAGTTCAGTTTTGGACGGCTTAAGAATCCCCGCGTCTTTAGACCGGGGAGAAGTCAAGCTTAAATTTCGGGAGCCGAGGAATTGTAGGGGCGCTGCGTCTTGCGCCCTTCGACAATTAACCATGAACAATTAACAATTAATAATTAATATTAGACGATTGTTAATTGTTTTTTTTATTCTGAAAAATAGTTCAAAAACCACAGGGAATAATCTTCGATCAACTGATAGTTGATCGAATCCGGATCGGTGGCTTCCAATTCCACCAGGGGCAGGGTGAATTTTTTTCCGTCGCTCAACCTTTGGACTTCGACTTTAATGCCGTCTTCTAGATCGAATTGATGGGAAAATCGCACCAGTAAAAAAATGTCGCTGTGGGAGGGATTGTGTTTTTTCAGTTTTTCATATTGGCTCCGAGAACCCGAACCGAATAAATATTTTTCTTCCCACTCAAATTCATCGACTCCGGTCAGATGACAGGGATTTTCAACGTGCCGTTTGAGATAGTTTAAATAACAGTTGAGCTGTTTTTTCGGGGAGGCGGAAACGTGGGTTCCCAAAATTTCTCTAATCTGGGCTTCAAAGGCTTCGAGATCGAGGTCGTCTCCTTCATCTTCGAGCAATTGTTCCGGGCTGATGAGTCCGAGGGCTTCCATTTTTTCGAGGACCGTCACCAGGGATTCCGTTAGGTCGGGATCGGCGGCATCTCTGACTTGAACGCTGGAGGTGAATTGGATCGTCTCGTCAATTTGAATGGGTTGAAGCGTTTCGGGTTTCGGGTGGGGCGATCGCCGTTTGAAGTTCTGCTCGAATTTGGGCATGGTGGTTCGTTGGGTACAGGGGCATTGGTTTAATATAGATTAAATGGCACTTAGAATTAAATGGGAGACGGGAATTGTGACTCAAATGTCGCACTCATCTGAGTCTGAAGTCTATCAGGGACAGTTCGGCGAATATACCATCACTGAGGACGATCGCCGGGGCGTTCTCATCTACAGGGGGAGTTTGGCGATCGCGGCCCTCTGTTTCGCCGTCGGGACGGGTTTGGTCCTGTGGCAGGGAGACAACCCCACGGTGCTCAACGCGCTGACTCCGCTTTACGGCCTTTTCTGGCTGGCTCTGGGGGTTAGTCTGTTCACCATTCACATCTATTCGATTATTCTACACCGACTGCTTCAGTTGTTTTGGGCGATCGGGGGCGCGGCTTCCCTCGCCGTGGGGCTCCAAAGTCCGGAACCCTTCGCCCTGGCTGTCTACGGCCATCCCCTCACCCTGTTCGGGGTGGGGTTCACGTTTGTTGCCCTGACGGGAATTTATTTCAAGGAAGCGTTTTGTTTCAACCGCATGGAAACCAAGTTGCTCACCCCCCTGGTTCCCCTGCTGTTGTTGGGGTACATGGGCGGCATTTGGTCGGTCATCAATCAGAAGTTTTTGTTATTCTTTTGGGCGATTCAGTTCGGAATTTTCGCGATTCGGAAGTGTTTTCAAAATATCCCTTCGGATATCGGCGATAAAAGCGTGTTTGATTACCTTCAACAGGGGCGATCGCCTCAAGCATGAGTTGGGGAACGGTTGCGAAGCGACTTTCTGAAGGGGTCGCTTTTCGCACCTCCCCGTCCCGGGAACTGCAGGAACAGGGCGACTCTCGCCCAATTTTCCGGGCTCCGATATATCAGACTGATACTGATAACTGGATGCCGACGGCGAGCAATTGAGTTCAATTGATTGTTGGAGATGGGAAGCGATCGCCGTTTGGGGCGTGGAAACGAACAAGAATCAATAAGTTGTGTTTATTTAAAGTTTTTGTAAAATGTCCGATTGGTGGGGTTTGATGGCAGCCGAATCCTTGCGTTTTGCAAAACCAATTGGGTAGAATTGTTTCGGGCAATGATTCGATCTCGATTGCATCGGAATCTGGACATCAGAAAATGGGATACCGTGGGGTTCCGTCCGCGTGGTATTTTGGATGATATCTACTCAGTCGAGTCAGACCGATATGGATCGTGAGGTGCAAGTTTCAATGGAATTGAGCCGATTTGCCAGCCCAAAAGCGATCGGTATTGTCACCCTCAATACAATTTTGCTGTCGCCTTCATTCGGGTTTTTTCTACGAAACTCTAAACTATGGAAACCATCGACGTTCCTGAAGTCTCCCTATCCCTCGAAAATCGGGTCGTCCTCGTCGATTTTGACGAGACACTGTTTCTCCGCAATTCGACGGAAGAGTATCTCAACAGCTTGCAACCCCGCAGCTTTGGGGCCATCCTCTTAATTGCCCTCGACATATTGAAACCTTGGAACCGGTTGCCCGGAAAACTCAAAGGAGACATTTCCCGGGATTGGTGTCGGGTCGTCATCGGAACCCTGCTGTTTCCTTGGACGCTTTTATTGTGGCAAAGTCGGGCCAAGAAACTGATTAAAAATCACACGAATCAGCGATTGGTAAAAATCCTGACCGATGCCTCAAATTCCCGGATTATTATCGCGACATTGGGGTTTGATTGGATCGTCAATCCGATGTTCAAACATCTGCCCTTTGTCCCGGACGGCGTGATTTCCTGTCGATTTTTGCAGGGGGCCGTCGATCGCCGGCGGGGAAAACACGAGTTGGCGAAAGCGGCCTTGACTCAGGAAGAACTGGACAACGCCGCCGTCATCACGGATTCGATGGACGACGAACAGTTGTTGAATATGGTCGGTGCCCCCTACTTCATCCGCTGGCCGGAAGCGGAATACGTCCCGGCTATGTCCGATGCCTACATTCCGTTTTTATACTTGGAAAAGGCGAAGCGGCCCGGGGAGCAATATTTCGTCCGCAACGTATTCGGAGATGACTGGCTGGCTTTGGTGTTTGCGATCGCCTGGATTTCTCCCCATCCGGTTTTGCAGGGCATCTCGCTGATCTTTTTGGTGTTATCGTTCTGGTGCATTTACGAGTTCGGCTACGCCGACAATGACTTCGTTGCCGAACGCTACGAAGACAAACCGACCCTCTCCGAAACCTACCAGCGTTACCTGAAGCGGATGAAATTGTGGCCGGCGAGTTTGTGGGCCGTCATTTTCGCCATTCCCGGCCTCTTTTTGCACGAGTTCATCAAATTTCAATCCGATTTATTGAATCCGGACGTGGAAATTCTCCGGGCAATTGGCATCGACGCGATCGCCTGGTGTGCCTTCCTGTTCGCGGTGTGGCTCAGTTTTTGGGCTTACAACCGCATCGACAAACAGACCCGAGTTTGGCTGTATTTCGTCCTCCAAATTCACAAGTGCTTCGGGTTTTTGGTGGTGGCGACGACCAACATCGCCGGCGTCATGCTCTTCGCCGCCCAAGTGCTGGCCCGCTGGATCGGCTACATCGTCTACCGGCTGGGCAAACAGGCGAAATGGATGAACTTTCCGGGGGAACTGTTCCGGTGTTTCCTGTTCGCATTTCTGATGATTTCCGTCGCCCTCGGAACCCAGCAAATTTCCGCCCTTTTGAGTTGGCAAACGGGGATCATTTTCCTGTGGACTGCCTACCGGGGACGCAAGCAATTCTGGCAAATCGTAAAGCAGGCGTACCCGATCGCCAAAGAGCGTTCCGTCGTCGCGAAATAAACGGCAGGGGGGCGGGAAAATGCAATGCGGGCGATCGCGTTGAGAATTGTCAATTTTTTCTCCGCCCCCAATTCTAAATCGTATATCCCTGAATATTTTCCGGGTTGAATTTTCGCAGGATGGAAGTGGATTTTCTGATCAGGGTTTCCGAACCCTGAACCACGACGAGATATTTGCCGGCGTTGAGGCGGTTGCGATAGGGAACCGCATCTCCGCCGCCGATAATCAACCCCACGCCGCCCCCGACGAGGAGGCTACCGAGTCCCCCGGAAATGGCGCCGAGCACCCCGCCGATGGCGTGATTGCCGATTTCTCCCGCCCAGGCGAAGGTGTCGAGTCCGGTGATGAGGCTGAAGGTGTATCCGGCGACAAATCCGAAGGGAATCAGCCAACTCGCCATCAATTTCACCTGTTTTCGGGCGGGTTCGTTGGGATCGATCAGGCCAAATTCGTCGGCACTTTTGTATCCTTTCCCCAAAATGCTGACGCGATCGGTAGGCACCTCTTCTTTTTCTAAAGCGACGTAAGCCGCCTCCGCTTGGATGCGATCGGATAAAACAGCAATCAGATAATTCATAAATGACGACAATAAAAAATCGAGGGGTAGAATTTCATTTTAATTATTGATGAACGCCGAAGCCTTGTCAATCCGACAGCTCGGACTGCGTGCGGCCTTCGGGAATCGGGAAAAAAGCCCTCGGGCGGGGACTCTCGTTCGGCTCCCCATCCCGAACCCATCGATTTTTTGTGCCGGAAACCTAAATTTTTTCAAATCATTTGCCGTGGTGCGGCCCCCTTGCCGGTACAATAGCTTACTGCGGTATCTGCCACCGCGAATTGAGAGTCCCATCGACCGGCTCTCCACCGGGCCGCGATCCCTTCAATTCGAGGACGTGGTACCCGACCCCCTGCCGTCGCAATTGATTTGCCTAACCATGCCTAAGGTTCTTGTATCTGATTCCATCGATCGCGTCGGAATCGACATCCTCTCCCAAGTGGCTCAGGTTGACGTCAAAACCGGACTCCCGCCCGAGGAACTGGTCAAAATTATCCCCGAATACGACGCCCTGATGATCCGCTCGGGGACCCGCGTCACCCAAGAGATCGTTGAAGCGGGAACCCAGCTCAAGATCATCGGCCGGGCCGGTGTCGGAGTGGACAACGTTGACGTCGCCGCCGCCACCCGCCAGGGGATCGTGGTGGTCAACTCCCCCCAGGGCAACACCATCGCCGCGGCCGAACACGCCGTCGCCATGATGTTAGCCCTCTCCCGCCACATTCCCGAAGCCAACACCTCCGTCAAAAGTGGGAAGTGGGAGCGCAAAAAATTTATCGGCGTCGAAGTCTACAAAAAGACCCTGGGCATCGTGGGGTTGGGTAAAATCGGCTCCCACGTCGCCGCCGCGGCGAAGGCGATGGGGATGAAATTACTCGCCTACGACCCCTTCATTTCCCAGGAACGGGCCGAACAGTTGGGCTGTCGCCTGGTGGATCTGGACTTGCTGCTGCGGGAGTCGGACTACATCACCCTGCATATGCCGAAGACCAAAGAAACCTACCACCTGATCGACGCCGAGGCCCTGTCGCAGATGAAGCCCTCGGCCCGGATCGTCAACTGCGCTCGGGGGGGCATCGTGGACGAAGTCGCCCTGATGGAAGCCCTGAAAGCGGATCAAATTGCCGGGGCGGCGATCGACGTTTACGAGAACGAGCCCCTGGAGGACAATTCCCCCCTGCGGGAGTTGGGTCAAAAAATCATCCTCACCCCCCACTTGGGTGCCTCCACGGAAGAGGCCCAGGTCAACGTGGCGATCGACGTGGCCGAGCAAATTCGCGACGTGTTGCTGGGACTGCCGGCTCGCTCGGCGGTGAACATCCCCGGCCTGTACCCCGACGCCCTCGAACAGCTCAAACCCTACCTGCAACTGGCGGAAACCCTGGGGAACTTGGTCAGCCAACTGGCCGGGGGACGGGTGGATTTCTTGGACGTGCGCCTGCAGGGGGATCTGGCTACCCGGGACAGCAAGCCGGTGGTGGTGGCCGCCCTGAAGGGGCTGCTCTCCCAAGCCCTGCGGGAGCGGGTGAATTACGTCAACGCCACCATCGAGGCGAAGGAGCGGGGTATCCGGGTGATTGAGACGCGGGATGCGTCGGTGTGCGACTACACCGGATCGCTGCACCTGGCCGCGAACGGGTCCTTGGGGAGCCACTCTGTGACGGGGGCGCTGCTGGGCGATCGCGAAATTCGGGTCACGAACATCGACGAATTCCCGATCAACGTGCCGCCGACCCGCTATATGCTGTTCACCCTGCACCGGGATATGCCGGGGATCATCGGCAAAATCGGCTCCCTTTTGGGCAGCTTCAACGTCAACATCGCCAGTATGCAGGTGGGCCGCAAGATCGTGCGCGGCGAGGCCGTGATGGTGTTGAGTTTGGACGACCCGTTGCCCGACGGCCTGTTGAGTGAGATCATGAAAGTACCGGGCATTCGGGATGCCTACACGGTGACGCTGTAAAGTTGGAGGGAACTGGGGAGGCGGGCCGTCGGCAGACCGGGAGGGTGGTGGCGGGAAATGCGCCCTGAGCGCCCCGCTTCGCCCCCTTCCGGCGCGGTCGGAATGTCCGGCGTAAGGCCCCCCTACAAACACTGATATGGCACATAGCTGGTGGGAAATTCGAGTCCTCTGCGATCCGGCTCTGGAAGAAACGGTCTTTTGGCGTCTGGATAGCTTCGGCTGTCGGGGAACCGCCAGTCAGACCAAAAATCAGTCCTGTTTGGTTTGCGCTTATCTGCACGAAGACCAAGCTCACCTGCTGGATCTCGCCGCCCTGTCCCTGTGGATGCGCCAGGATGCCCTGTGCATGGAAATGCAGGTGCCCGTCGTGCAGTGGGACCTGATCGACGAGCAGGACTGGGCCAGCAGTTGGAAGCAACATTGGGAACCGGCGGAAATCGGCGATCGCTTTCTCGTCTACCCGGCCTGGCTGTCCCTCCCCGAAAAAACGGACCGCCTGGTGCTGCGACTCGATCCGGGGGTCGCCTTCGGCACCGGCGCCCACGCCACGACCCAGCTCTGTTTGGAGTCCCTGGAAATGCGGTTGGGCGTCAAGGAAGACCGGCCGATCGTGGTCGGGGATGTCGGCTGCGGTTCGGGAATTCTGGGCATCGGCGCCATCTTGTTGGGGGCCAGCAAGGTCTACGGCGTGGACACCGACCCCCTGGCCGTGCGGGCCGCACGCCACAACCGCGCCCTCAACCGCATCTCCAACGAGCAGATGGTGGTCGAAGCCGGGAGCGTCGAGCAGTTGATCCGACTCGCCGGCGGCCCGGTGGACGGCATCGTCTGCAATATTTTGGCGGAGGTGATCATGGACCTGATCCCCCAATTTGACGCGATCGCCACAGCGAGCACCTGGGGCGTCCTCAGCGGCATCCTACTCGACCAGGCTAAACCGATCGCCGACACCCTCGAACAACACGGCTGGATCGTCGCCACCCTCTGGAAGCGGAAGGAGTGGTGCTGCTTCAACATCCGGCGATGCTAAATATCGAATATTGGAGGACACATCGATGGCAGAGTTTAACTGGATAACTGCGATGATCGGCGGCGCCGCGATCGGCCTGAGCGCCACCCTGCTGTTAGCCTTCACCGGACGCATCGCCGGCATTAGCGGCATGGTCAACGGCGCCGTCACCTTCGCCTCCCAGGAGGCTTGGCGGTGGCTGTTTATCCTCGGTTTGCTGGGGGGGGCCGCCCTCTACGAATACGGCTTCGCCGCCCAACCCACCCCCACCTCGACCTTCGCCCCCGCGGCGATGCTCCTCGGCGGCTTTTTGGTCGGGTTCGGCACCCGCATGGGTAACGGCTGCACCAGCGGACACGGCGTCTGCGGACTCGGCCGGTTCTCGGGGCGATCACTCGTCGCGGTGCTCACCTTTATGACCACCGCCTTCATCACCGTTTTTATCACGCGACACGTTTTGGGAGTCTAAAAAAATGAACCTCAAACAGAATGTAATTGTCCTCATTTCCGGCCTTTTGTTCGGCTTCGGACTCGGTTTGTCCCAGATGATCGATCGCGATCGCGTGTTGGGATTTTTGGATATCGTTGGCCTGTGGGACCCCACCCTGATCTTCGTCCTCGGCGGCGCCGTCGGCGTCACCGCGATCGCCTTTCGCTTCGTCCTCCGCCTCCCCCACCCCCTGTTCTCCGAAAAATTCTACCTCCCCACCCGAAAAGATATCGACTTTCCCCTCATCGCCGGCGCCGCCATCTTCGGCATCGGCTGGGGCATTGCCGGCTACTGCCCCGGCCCCGCCATCACCGCCCTCATTTTGGGCATCCTCAACCCTGTATTATTTCTCATCGCCATGATCGCCGGTTCTTTCACCTACAAATGGTATTCGACCCGCCCCAAATCCCAACCCCCCGTCCCCTCCAGTGATGGTTGATATCAAGTTCGGATAATCAGTTATTGTACAGATTTCCGACCACACCCCACCGAGCACCGAGCACCGAACACCGAGCACCGAGCACCGAGCACACCCCAATTATTTCCGCTGCAACTGCTCCCGTTCGATCGCCTCGAATAAAGCCTGAAAATTCCCTTCGCCGAAGCCCCGGGCATCCACCCGCCGCTCGATCAATTCAAAAAAGAAGGTGGGTTGGGAAAAAATCGGCCGGGTGAAAATTTGCAACAGCATCGCCTCCGACGTCGGATCTTGCCAGTCCGCCAAAATTTGCAACTCTCGAATCTCGTCCCAATCGCCCCGCAAACGGCGATCGCCCCCCTTTTCTTGCATCTGTTCGTAATAGGTTTGGGGAACCGACAGAAACGGTAAATTTCGACCTTTTAAAGAGCGGATGGCGTGAATAATATTGTCCGATCGCAGGGCGATATGTTGGATGCCCGAACCCCGGTTGACATCCAAAAATTCTTGGATTTGAGAGGTTTCCGAAGCGGGTTGATTGATGGGAAATTGGGTTTCCCCGTCCGGGTGGACCATCACCCGACTTTGCAGGCCCGAGCGATCGGTTTGGATATTAAACGTTTGTTGCGGTTGCAGTCCCAAAACCCGTTCGTACCACTTCAAAGCCGTCTCCAGATCCCCCCCATCTACATTTAATACCACATGGTCGATCGCCGTCAACTGCAGGGGCGATGGCGCTTGCCGGACGGGATTCGGACAGTGGAGGAGGAGGCGAGAGTCGGAAGGGATTCCTTTCACTTCGACGAGGGAATGTCGCAAATCTCCCCAGCCGGAAATCGTCGCCCACCGCAGGGTCCCGATCGCAAATTCGCGATGTTGTAGGGGTTCGAGGAGTTTCGCCCCGCCGGCGATCGCGCGATCGACGGCCCCATCCGCGTCCGCCACCCGAAAGGCAACGTCCGCAACGCCGGGGGGGTGGTGGGCGAGAAATTTCGCCACGGGACTGCGGGACTCTCGGGGCGAGGACAGCAAAATATAGACGGGGCCATTTGCGATCGCCTCCGTGTGACACCCCTCCGTTACCGCCTGTCCCACCCCCCGAAATCCGAGTTTCTCAATAAACCAATTGCGGGACGCTTCGGCATCCTCAACATAAAAGTGAATGTGGTCGAACTTCATAGAATGAATCAAATGAACGATGACGAGTTGGCAATTCCGACAATCCGCTTTTCAGTATAGAAGATCTCCGGAAAGCGATCGGGAACCCCCGCCCATTCAACCTGACAATGGACTCTTAAAATTATCGATATCTACCCAAAGGGAGAGGTTTAAATCGCCGGACAAGATTACCGGTCTTTGCATCAATAAAAGCGGGGAAGACGGGGAATGGCCGATTTTTATTCCGACGCCAACAAACCGACGGACTCGGCGGTTGACAGGCAAACCTGCCAACCCCTCTCCGTTTTTTCAAGTTTAAACGAATGGCAGGACTCCAAAAATTTTGGGAATTTTCCGCCGGCTTGAAATTGGCGGATCAGTTGGGTGATAGCTTGCCCGTATTTTTTATTAAAATGACTGCCCAAAATCGAGATGGGAACGAAAGGATTATCGGAATTTTGAGTCAGTTCCGCCATCAACTCGACCAGGGCCGTTTCCAAATCCGACTGCGAGGCGATGGGCGCGATCGCATCCGTCGGTTTTTGGGGGAGAGTTTCGGAAGGATTATTTGGAGATGAATTATCCTGGAATAAAGTGACGTAAATTTGCGATTTTCCGGAGGGCTGGTGGACGGCAAAAACCAGGGGATTGTTGACAAAAATATCTCGGACGTTGGCATCTGGATAATGGCAAGATACGACCTGGCTCAACGTCAATTTATATTGGTTGCGGTAAAGATTTGACAGCCTGGAAAGTTTGACCCAAGGGCTGTTGGTGCGATTTTGCTCTTCTTGGATGAGGCCTTTAAGCTGGGTCAAAAAATCTTCCACGCTGGGAATTTCCGGCGGCGGAACCAAAGAATAAGTTTCCGTCGTCCCATTCTGACTGTTGGAAACGATAATTTTCTCTTTGTCCTTGCGGACTTGATACACCGTCAGACCGTGGGATTGCAGGGTATTGCACAGGTGGATCAGGGCGCGATCGGAGGAACAGACCAGCACTTCCCGCGCCGTCGGATAGTGGACAAAAATCGACGATCCCACCGTCGCCATTTTCAAGTCTGCGCTATCTTTTCCCGCCGGAACGTGAATCAATTGATAGCCCCGCTGGTGGAACTCGGCATCTTTTTTTCCCATACTCCGCCAGTTGGCAAAGGCGACCCGAATTTGTAGGGGATAGTGGCAGATTTTTTCCAAAAATTTTTCGATCGCGCCGTCGAGTTGAATATTTTCGGCATCGAGGAGTAAAATACTAATGCCGTTGTTGCCGACTCCGCGACCGTTGAAGCCAGGAGGGGCGGAATGGGTGGCGGAATGGGTGGCGGAATTTTCGGCGGATGGGGCGGCGTCGAACAGTTGTTCGAGTTGGGGTTTGAGGCGTTCAAACTCAGCCGCGGCGATCGCATCTGAATTGAGGAGGGATTTCAGATAACCGTGAACTTTAGAAAATAATGCGTCCCGATTTTTGGCTTGACTTAACCCCGGTGTGAGTTTATCCAACAGTGCCGTCCGACATTGGGGTTGATCCCAACGAATCTTTTGATAGCGATCGTCCAGCCGTTCGGGGTGATTTTGATATAACGAAACCAGGGTTTGATAAATCAAATCCCCGATCGCATGAACCGCTGTCGTTCCATTGGTTGTCTGTGACACGCTCGACTGATGAGGCATGGGCATCGCCCTTGACAAATCGCTCAGACTTGTGATGATTACAATTTAGGGTAACACGTTCCGGGATCGGATGGGCTCGGGGGCTACAGAAAACGGCATTTCATCCCGATAGGATTCCTCAAGATCGCCCCCGGGATCGCACGATCGCCCGCCACAGGGCTCCAATTGCGATCGCCAAAACTCCAGCTACCCAAATCCGCCACTCCACCCAAAACGCCAGGAAAAAACAAGCCGCCAACCCCACCCCGGCGATCCAGCGGGGATAGAGTCTCTCTTCGGGAGACAATCGCAGCGCCGCCCAATTGGTAATTCCATAGTAAATCAAAACGTTGAAGGCGCTCAAAGACCAGGTAATCTTCAGATTTCCGATTAATACCAACAGTGCGATTGTCGTCCCCATCACCACCACAGCGGCCGTGGGAGTCGTCCCCGACGCATTCAATCTCCCCACCCGGGCGGGCATATCCCCCCGCCGTCCCATCGCCAATAATACCCGAGACAGGCCCAAAATCAAATTCAGCAACACCCCCAACATGGCCGCGATCGCACCCAGGGCCACCAATTGGGGCAGGCCGGGAACCCCGAAGGCCCGGGACGCCACCTCCAGCGGGGCAGCACCCAAACCCGCCGCCCCCGCCGTCGCCACGGCAACCCACGCCACGCCGACATACAACACCATCGTCACCGACATCGTGACAATAATTGCCCGAGGAATCGTCCGCCTCGGTTCCCGCACTTCCTCCCCCAGGGTGGCGATGCGTCCGTATCCGGTATAGGCGACGAACATCAAAGCGGTACCCTGCAACAGGGCCGCGACGGGATTTTCGACTGGGAAAAAAGGAGTCAGGCGATCGCTTCCCGCCGCCGACAAAGCCACGGGTAAACCCGACAAAATAAATACCGACAAAGACAATAAAGTAATCGAAACGATCGCAATATTGGCAATGTTAGATCGACGCAACCCGCCGAGCACCACCGCCGTCAATCCCGCCACCGCCGCCAACGCCAGGGGCACGGACACCCCCTCGCCTCCCGAGGCATTCAAAACGTAGCCGGAAAACCCCAAAGCCGCCGTCGCCGCCGAGGCACTTTTTGCCAGCAGGAACATCCAACCGGCGACGAATCCCAATTCCGGAGTTAAATAACGATAGCCGTATTCGTAGGTTCCCCCGCTGACGGGGTGGTTGGCGGCTAACTGGGCACTACTCAACCCGTTGGCGACGGCCACCATTGCCGCGAGTGCGATCGCCAAAATGACCGCCGGCCCGGAGATCCCGGCGGCGATGCCGATGCTGACAAATACCCCGGTTCCCAGGATCGACCCCAACCCCATCAGGGTGGCGCCGAAGACGCCCAATTCTCGTTTGAGGATAGATGCGGATTCTGGCATTGAACGACAAAATGCCCGATATTATCAGATCTGAGTTTAGGGGATTGAGGTTAAGGGAAGGTAATCTGGGGGGCGATCGAGACACAATCGAGGATAAAATGTTATCAAGCTGGGCGATAGTGCAGATATAGCCTCTTTCAGGCTAATCAGATACGGTAGGCATTTCAAGTCCCCCTTGCCAAGGGGGATTTAGGGGGATCGGATGTATCGCACTGGATAGAAAACTGCTATACTTTCTCTTCTGTGGCTGAACCAACGATGCTGACATATCAAGGTTACACCGCTCAAATTGAAGTCGATACAGATCGCCAAATTCTTTTTGGTTATGTTTTAGATATTAAAGATACGATTACCTTTCAGGGAAAAACTGTTGAGGAAGCGAATCAGGCTTTTCGTGACTCTGTTGATGATTATCTGGAGTTTTGTGACGAACTCGTAGGAGCGGTTCGCGAACCGCCCTTACAGGGGAATTGATTTCCGAGAAATTCGGGCATTTAAACGAATTTTATATGATGCGAGTTTTGCTTCTCTATTTACAATTGATCGCCATCCCCCCCAGTCCCCATCCCCCCCTACCCCCCTTTGTAAGGGGGGAGATAAGGGGGGAGATCGGCTTCCCTTGGGGGCAAACGTCTCGGGTTGCCCGATGTTTGAGTATTTAACCGGATTTGATATGACATTCATTTGGCGATGGAATACGTTTTGCAGAAAAACGCTGAACTTTATCAAAGATTGCGGTAAGTGGTTCAATCATCCGCGATCGCCACCCCGTCATACAAATCATCTACCGCGACGGAAACCCCCACGCTTTCCAACTGCAAAATTTCCCCCGTCCCCAATGCCTGATACATCCAAAAAGCCTCCCGCCGACGAAAACACTCTACTAAAATGCGGTCAGAACTCACCAAAACATATTCTTGCAACGTCGGAATTTGCCGATAATGTTGCCATTTGATGCCCCGATCTTTTGCCTCCGTTTTGGGAGATAAAACCTCAATTAATAGCCTCGGAAACCGAATTTCTTTGGTCGCTTCCAAATCGCGATCGTCGCAACTGACTACCAAATCGGGATAAAAATAATTCCCCGTCGCTTCTACCGTGACTTTCACATCCGACACATTCACCCGACAGCCTTTCGGACGCAAAACGGGCCGTAATTTGTCATTAAAATTGAGGGCGATATCGTTGTGGGCGATCGTTCCCCCTGTCATCGCCACCGCAATTCCATCGATCAATTCGTATCGCACATCCTGCAACGCTTCCCATTTCAGGTATTCTTCCGCCGTCATCCGGGACGAATCAGAAAACGCAATCATCGAACCGATCCCCCATTATCATTGATGCGATAATTTTATCAAATCAAATTGTTCCGAAATCGTTGTCGGGCGATCGCTTTTGGGCTTGAACCCCTCGGAAGCGCCCAAGCGCAACAACCAATACAGCAGTTTGCTCTGCTATGCGGTACATTTTTATCCCCCATTATCCCCCTTCGATCCCCCCCCGCCCCCATCCCCCCCAGCCCCCCTTTGAAAGGGGGGAGAAAGGGGAGAGCCAGAGGAGGCAACGCTAGAAATTAGTCCGGGGGAGCCAGAGGAGGCAACGCTAGAAACTTCAACGGGGACTTTCTTATTCCCCCCTTATTAAGGGGGGTTAGGGGGGATCTTTTACTGCTGTACCTCATTACTGCGCGAAGCGCTGTAACTGGGAAGCGCCCAAGCGCAACAACAGAAGTTACCTTCCCTATTTCCCATTTTTTCCCTATAATAACATTAGCTCGGAATCGTTAAAAACACTCAAAACAATGGCACGAGATCTGCGGGGATTTTTAAAAATATTGGAAGAACGGGGACAGTTGCGGCGCATCGATGCCCTCGTAGACCCGGATTTAGAAATTGCGGAAATTTCCAACCGGATGTTACAGTGCGGGGGGCCCGCCCTCCTGTTCGAGAATGTCAAAGGCGCCGCCCACCCGGTAGCGGTGAACCTGCTCGGCACCGAACAACGGGTTTGCTGGGCGATGAATATGGATAAACCCCAGGAGTTGGAAGAGTTGGGGAAAAAGCTGGGGATGCTGCAACAACCCAAGCCGCCCAAAAAAATCTCCCAGGCGATCGATTTTGGTAAAATCCTGTTCGACGTGGTGAAAGCGAAGCCGGGACGGAACTTTTTTCCCCCCTGTCAGCAGGTGGTGACGGAAGGATCGGATGTGGATCTGACCAAAATTCCGATGATTCGGCCCTATCCGGGAGATGCGGGGAAGATTATCACGTTGGGATTGGTGATTACTAAAGATTGCGAGACGGGAACTCCCAACGTCGGGGTTTATCGCCTGCAACTCCAGTCCGAGAATACCATGACCGTGCACTGGCTGTCCGTGCGGGGCGGGGCGAGACACCTGCGGAAGGCGGCGGAAAATGGTAAAAAGCTGGAAATTGCGATCGCCCTCGGTGTCGATCCGTTGATTCTGATGGCGGCGGCGACTCCGATTCCGGTAGACTTGTCAGAGTGGCTGTTTGCGGGGCTCTACGGCGGTTCCGGCGTGCAGTTGGCGAAGTGCAGAACGGTGGATTTGGAAGTCCCGGCGGACTCGGAATTTGTCCTGGAAGGGACTATCACGCCGGGGGAAATGTTGCCGGACGGACCGTTCGGGGATCACATGGGTTATTATGGCGGCGTGGAGGATTCGCCGCTGATCCGGTTCCACTGCGTCACCCACCGCAACGATCCGATTTATTTGACCACATTTAGCGGACGCCCGCCCAAAGAAGAGGCGATGATGGCGATCGCACTCAACCGCATTTATACGCCGATTCTCCGCCAGCAGGTTTCGGAAATTTGCGATTTCTTTTTACCGATGGAAGCCCTCAGTTACAAGGCAGCGGTCATCTCCATCGATAAAGCGTATCCCGGACAGGCACGGCGGGCGGCGCTGGCGTTTTGGAGTGCCCTGCCCCAATTTACTTATACCAAATTTGTGATCGTGGTGGACAAGGAAATTAATATCCGCGATCCGCGTCAGGTGGTGTGGGCGATTACCTCAAAAGTTGACCCGTCTCGGGATGTGTTTATTCTCCCCGATACGCCCTTTGATAGTTTAGATTTTGCCAGTCAAAAAATCGGCTTAGGGGGACGGATGGGCATCGACGCGACCACCAAAATCCCCCCGGAAACGGAGCACGAATGGGGGGAACCGCTGGAGTCCGATCCGGACGTGGCGGCGATGGTGGAACGCCGCTGGGCGGAGTACGGTTTGGGGGATGTGAATTTGACCGAAGTTGACCCGAATAAGTTCGGGTATGAAATGCGATAGTTACCCAGGGGGTAAAGCCCAAAAACTTTCCCCCCTTTTCTATTGGAAATTTTCGGTCAGACAATTGGAAACAATATCAGGTGAGTGGACGATGGGTAAGAAGCGATCGCGACACAAAAAAAAAGGTCGAAGAATAGACAATTTTTATGCGTCTTTCGATATAGATGATTTGGTGAAAACATCGCGGAAATTAGTCGCCAATTCGGACGGAAAAATTGTCACCGATGCGGGATGGGAAAGGTTGACCTTTGCAGAGGCTTGTCAATACTTTCCAGCGGAAGAGATTCGGGAGTGGTATCAACAAAACTGGCAAGATGCCGATCTCGAATACTTGATTGACGACCTCGAAATCGATCTGGATTTGGAAGATGACGAGGCGGTTGAACGGTTTTTAGAAACCTATGACTGGACTCCCACAACCCTTGAAATTATCGTTGCCAAAGCCGTTTATCAAGACCATGCTTGGGCTAGACCATTGGTGATGGCATGGCGCGAATGGGACAGCGAGATTTTCGAGAATTATGAAAGCCAAGCCCTGTCACTAGGAATCTATATGAGAGAACAGTTAAACTTGGATATTCCGGTGATTAATGACTGTCAAAAAGCGGTCATATGGTTCTCTGGATATCCCTTCGTTGGCTGGCAACGCCGGAGATTTGTCAAACCTGCACACGCTTTGAAAATCTCCAAAGCGACCCGAGTTATCACGGAATTAGAGTGGGAGGAATGGGAAAGTAAATTGTGTGATAATGTGGAGTGTTCTATAGAGGATTTGTACGAGGAACTTCATTCGCCATACTATAGTCGCCATTACGGCTATTGGCTGGATAAATGATATCATGTCCGCTCTAATAGTTTTTATGAAAACTATTGCTGTCATTCAAGGAGCAAAAATCGATATGATCACTGATGCCCGAAACTTGACATGATTCGGTGAGGCCGAGTGAGGCGACTCCCATCTTTTTGGGTTGGGTTTCGTGCCTCAACCCGATTGACTTCGTCGCATTTTTGGCGATCGCTATCAATCCAGGGCGTTTCAGAAATATCGCCCGTCCGGATGAGCCCATCGGAGGAAGTGTCAAGCGAGGTGGATGGGGGATGATACCAATATAAACACAAGAGATGCTACGAGAACAGCCTGCCCCGAGTGGAGCAGGCTTTTTTTCTTTTTTTTCTGGTCTTTGAACTAAAAATATTGGGAGACATCCTCGTTGCACTCGTCGGCGAGGTAAGATAGAGCCCGAAAGCGCAGGCCGACGAGTTGTTCGTAGAGGGGGTTGAGCTTGCACATGGGGGGGATGTGGACGATTTTGTGTCCGAAGAGTTTGATATCCCGCTCGAACGGACATTGGGGGGGAACCATTTTGCAGATGAAATGGGCGACTTTCGGATCGTGAAGGTCCCAGTCGTCCAACCAGTGCTTGACGGGACTGAGCACGTCAACGGGGTGATGTTTTTTGCGATCGGATTTTGGGGACGGCTTGCACCATCCCTCCGAAACATCTTCCAGGGTATGTCTCAGGGACTCCAGGGCCTTGACTTTTAAATCCAAAGCCTCACAGAATTGGTGCAGGATGTCATCTTCGCAAACCGAATAAATCCCATCCGCGAGGGCGACCATCACCGCCGTCCGCAAGAAGTTTTCGCCGATCAGCGTGTGGCGTCCCAAAACCGCCGCCAGTTCCCCGGGCGAAATAGGTTCGAGGGTATCGACATCCATATCGCTGGCGAGGATGTCGTGGGTGATGGAGGCGATCAATTCTTTTTCTTCTTCGTCGAACTGACCGTCAGCCCAGGCTAACGTCAGCAGGCCTCGAATCCAGGCGACGGTTTGTTCCCTAGTGTACTGGTACTGGGAAGATTGAGCGGTGCTGTTCATCAGTTCTCCTCGCGGTGAGATCTCCTGTCCAGAATGAGCCCTTCTAATATCGAAAGTCCGTCCGACCGATTCGGGTTCGGGCGACCCGATTTAGAAACTTGATTAGGATTGTCTGTCCAACAGTATGCCCGCAATTCCGGATCGTATCCGTGACGTGTCGCACAGTTTCATTCTATCGCGGCGATCGCGCTGAAAACCTCCCCCAAACAGAGCAAAAGCCTACACCACCGGGCTGTAGGCTCAAACTCGTTAAATTATTGCACCGGTTCGGATCAACTGCTACCAGTAAAGATGACTTCGGGAAACTTGGCTTGGGCCTCCCCGAGGGGACGCCGTCTGCCTTCTTCCTGCCAGTAGTTGATGACTTCAGTCGCTTTGTTGAGCAACTCGATGCGCTCGACATCGCCAATCCAGCGCTTGGCTTCCATTTCCGTTTTGAGTTGTTCCCAGGCGTCGTTGCGGGGCCAGAAAAAGTAGGAGGTGAGGGGGCTGCTGCCCTTACCCACCACTTGGTCAACGGCCAGCGCTACATTATCATCGAGCCAGAGAACTTTGAGAACGAACCTTGACAATTACACCTCCGGGTCAATCCGAGTTCATTTCAAAAAATACACAGCGTACTATTATAACACAGCATCGATGTTCTGTAGCCATTCGACTCGACCGAATATGAAAGCCATCGCAATTTTCGATATTGACGGAGTGATCCGGGACGTGGGAGGGTCTTACCGGCGGGCGATCGCGGATACCGTCGAACACTTCACCGGCAGCTACCGCCCCACCCTAGCCGACATCGACCGCCTCAAGTCCGAAGGAATCTGGAACAACGACTGGGAGGCCTCCCGGGAGTTGATCGGCCGGCATTTCGAGAGTCGGGGCCAATCTCGGGATGCGATCGCCCTGGATTATGACGAAATGGTGGCCTTTTTCCAATCCCGCTACCGGGGTTCCGATCCCGACAACTGGACGGGTTACATCTGTTCCGAACCCCTGCTGTGCACCCCCGACTATTTCCGCCACCTCACCGACGCGGCGATCGGTTGGGGATTCTTCAGCGGGGCGATGCGGGACGAGGCCCTGTACGTTTTGCGGGGAAAACTCGACCTGAGAAACCCGGCCTTGATCGCGATGGAGGATGCCCCCGGAAAACCCGACCCCAGCGGATTATTCGCCACGATTTCCCAGGTAGAAGCCGAAGACTCGACCCTTCCGGTGGTCTACGCCGGCGATACCGTCGCCGACCTCTACACGGTGCAAAAAGCCCGGGAACACCACCCCGGCCGGACTTGGGTGGGAGTCGGCATCTTACCCCCCCACGTCCGGGAAAACCCAGACCGTCGGGAAGCCTACGAGAAGACGCTCAAAAATGCCGGGGCGACGGTCGTCCTCGATCGCGTGGAGAACCTGACACCCGAGCGGATTTTGGCAATAATTCATCCATAATTTGTCTCGGTTCAAACGAGTCAGAATCGGCCGACCGACTGGCCGGATGCAAAAATAAAGTTTTATCAAAAATTGAGAACATCCAGCCGTTTCTTTCGTTATCTTTAAATGAGTCGGAGCTTGGATTTCGGCTGTCCCCGTCGGGTGTATCTTCTCAGACGGCAATCTCTGGGGAGATCAAAGCCGTCGAATGTTCGGGGTGTCTCATTTTTTTTGACCATTCCTTTTGATCCTTGAAGTCGGTCGAGACCCTACCTAAGCGTAATGGCTACTCAGACAACTCTCCCGCCGAGTCCGGACTTTCAACAAGCGATCCTCGACAGTACCAATATGGCGATGATCGCCACCGATCTCGAGGGTATGGTTTGCACCTTCAATCGGGCTGCCGAACAACTCCTGGGATATCCGGCCCGCGAGGTCGTCGGCCGGGTGAATTGGACGCAATTTCACGACCCGGAAGAACTGGCGCGGCTGCTGCCGCCCCCCTCCGACCCGACGGCGCCGGGTTCCCCCCACGAAATCTTGGTCGCCGGAGTCCGGCAGGGCGAAACGGAGGAGCGGCAGCGGACCTACATCCGCCGGGACGGGACGGCCGTCGCCGTGTGGCTGGCGGTGACGGCCATCCGCGACGAAACCGGGCGGGCGATCGGATTCTTGGGGGTGGCCCGGGAAGATCGCACCGCGGCGGATCTGCGGGGGCGGGAACGGTATTTGCACAACCAACAACAGGCCCAGGTGGAACTGGCCCGGTGTCCGGAATTTTATCGGGGAGATCTCGACAAAGCCCTACAGACGGTGACTCGGATCGTCGCCCACACGTTGGAAGTCGCCCGGGTGAGCGTCTGGTTTTACAGCCCCACCCGCCACGCCATCCGCTGCGCCGACCTGTACGATCGCGATCGCGATCGCCACGGCCGGGGGGTCGAACTCACCGAGGACGACTATCCCAGCTATTTTGCCGCCCTGGAAACCCACCGGCCGATCGTGGCCGCGGACGCCCGAACCGACCCGCGAACGCAGGAATTTACAGAATCCTACCTCGAACCCCTGGACATCGGCGCCATGTTGGACACCCCGATCCGGTCGGGGGGAAAGACGGTGGGGGTGGTGTGCCTGGAACACATCGGGGGGCCGAGGCGTTGGACCCAGGAAGACCAGAACTTCACGGCCTACCTGGCCGACTGGGTGACGCTGGCGTTGGAAGCGAAGGAGCGGGCGATCGCCGAAACCGCCCTGCAACAGAGCCAGCGGCAGCTCCAGGCCATCCTCGATCGCGCCCCGGCGATCGTCTATCTCAAAGACCTCGACGGGCGCTACCTGCTCGTCAACCGCGAATACGAACGGCGGTTCGGCCTGAGTCGCGATCGCGTCCGGGGCCGAACCGACTACGATTTGTTTCCCCCCGAAATGGCGACGGTTTTTGAAGCCCGCGACCGCGCCGTATTAGACCGGGGAGAACCCGTTCACTGGGAAGAAGAGATTCCCACCTCAACCGGCTTCCGCAGCTATCTCTCCCACCGCTTCCCCCTGGAGGACGGCGCCGGGGAACCCCACGCCATCTGCTGTCTAGCCACGGACATCACCGATCGCAAACTCTCCGAAGCCGCCCTGCGGGAGAGCGAAGCCACCAAACAAGCCCTGTTGGATGCCATCCCCGACCTGATCCTGCACTGTCGGGGAGACGGCACAGTGGTCGATTTCAAGCCGCCGAGCGAGACGGACGGCTGGGCCTTTCTCGAATCCCCCGTCGGCCAAAACATTCAAGACCTCCTGCCCCCCGAGGTCGCCCGGGCGATGGGGCGTGCCCACGATCGCGCTCGGTTTTCCGGCCAGATGCAGGCGATCGAATACCAACTGCCGGCGGCGGACGGCGGGGAACCGCGGCACTACGAAGCCCGGATCGTGGCCCGGAACGCGGAAACCGTGATTTCCATCGTCCGGGACATCACCGAACGGCAGCGGGCCGTGATCGAATTGAAAAAAGCCTCGGAAGCCCTGCAAAGTCGGGAAGAACAGTTGCAACTGGCCCTGGAGGGCAGCGCCCTGGGGCTGTGGGATTGGAACATCACCACGGGCCAAGCCTACTTTGACCCCCGCTGGAAGCGGGTGCTCGGCTACTCGGAGGGCGAGATCGAGAACACCCGGGCGGCCTGGCGGGAGTTGATCCCTCGCCCCGACCGCCGGCCAGCCTTCGAGGCCCTCAACGATTGCGTCAAGGGCCGC
Organism: Lyngbya sp. CCY1209; assembly: GCF_055795065.1. Taxonomy (NCBI): domain Bacteria; kingdom Bacillati; phylum Cyanobacteriota; class Cyanophyceae; order Oscillatoriales; family Microcoleaceae; genus Lyngbya; species Lyngbya sp. CCY1209. The sequence continues at coordinate 41,870 of NZ_JAYFER010000581.1, read as the reverse complement.
ACGGCGGTCTACCATGTGGAAGTGCGGATGCGGAACCGCTCGGGGGGGTGGCAGTGGATGCTCTGCCGGGGCAAGGTGTTCGAGTGGGACGATCGCGGACGCCCGGTGCGGATGACGGGGACCTACAAGGATATCAGCGATCGCAAACAGGCGGAATTGGAAGTCGGGCTGCTGCGGTCGGCGACCCGGGCGATCGCGGGCGCCCCGGATTTCCATACCGCCCTGGGCGAGGTCCTGCGCCTGATCTGCACCCACATCGGCTGGGATGTCGCCGAAGCCTGGGTCCCGGCGGCGGACGGGTCGGTTCTGGACTATTGCGACGGCTACGCGGACGACCCGAGTTTGGAGGGATTTCTGCACCGCAGCGCTGCGGTGAAATATCCGCCGAACAAGGGGATCTCGGGGCGGGTCTGGGTTTCCCGGGAGCCGGAGTGGATCGAAAATTTGGCCGAGGGTTCCCGGCGGCCGTCCTTGCGCCGCTCCCTCCTGTCTCGGGCGAAGTTGGAGTCGAGTCTGGCGGTGCCGATCTTGGCGGCGGGACGGGTGCTGGCGGTGCTGGTGTTCCGCCGGCGCGGCCGCTGCCGGCGAGATTCCCGGCTGATGGCCCTGGTGGAGGCGGTGGGGACGCAGTTGGGGGCGCTGATGCAGCAAAAACAGGCGGAAATCGACCTGTTGCGGGTGAAGGCGGCGGTGGACGGCAGCAGCGATGCGATCGTGATGGCGGACCTGGGGGGGCGGGTGCTGTATTTGAATCGGACTTCGGTCGAAAAGTACGGCTACGACGCCGAAGAGTTGGACGCCGCCGGCGGACCCCGGAAACTCTACATTTCGGCGGGGGTCGCCAATGCCATTTTCGCCTCGATTCAAAACGGGCGCTCCTGGAGCGGGGAAGTGGGGATGAAAACGCGGTCGGGGGCGATCGTCCCCAATTTGGTGCGAGCCGACTGCATTTTCGACGCGGCCGGCCGCCCCATCGGGCTGATCGCGGCCCACACCGACATCACCGATCGCCGGCGGGTGGAGGAAACCCTGCGGCAAAAGTTGCTGCAGGAGCGGTTCGTGACGATGATGTTGGAGCAGGTGCGGTCGTCGCTGGATTTGAACGAGGTTTTGCAAAAGGCCGCAGACAAGGTGCGGGAGTTTTTGGGCTGCGATCGCGCCGTGATTTACCGATTTCACGCGGATGGTCGCGGATGGATCGCCGTGGAGTCTGCGGCCGACGGCCCGATGGCCCTGAAGGGGATGGACATCCGCGACCGCTGTTTTGAAACCACCCACGCCCCCCTGTATCGAGACGGCCGCACCCGGGCGATCGCGGACATCTACGATGCCGATTTGGACCCCTGCCACGTCGAACTCCTGGAACGGTTGCAGGTGAAGGCTAATTTGGTGATCCCGGTGTTGCAGCCCAAAACCTTGGAGGGGGAAGAGAATCGGCTCTGGGGGCTGCTCATCGCCCACCAGTGCCGGGATACGCGGGACTGGCAGGAGTTCGAGGTGGCCTGCCTCCGGCAGGTGGCGGTGCAGTTGGCTATCGCCCTGCAGCAGTGCAGTTTGTTCGAGCAGGTGCAGACGGAACTCGCCGAGCGGAAACAGGCGGAGGAGGCGCTGCGGCGATCAGAGGCCCGGGAACGGCGCAAGGCGAAACAGTTGTCGGTCGCGCTTCGGGAACTCAAAAGCACCCAGGCGCAGATCGTGCAGAGCGAAAAAATGGTGTCCCTGGGACAGTTGGTGGCGGGGGTCGCCCACGAGATCAACAATCCCATCAGTTTTATCTACGGAAATGTGACTCCGGCAATGGAGTATTTGTCCGATTTGTTTGAATTGTGCGACCTCTACCGGAAAGTTTATCCCGACCCCGACCCAGTGATTCGAGACTGCATCGATCGCATCGACCTCGAATTTATCCGGGACGATTTTTTGCACCTGTTGCGATCGATGAAAACGGGGGCCGACCGGATTAGAAAGATCGTCCTGTCTCTGCGGAATTTCTCCCGCCTCGACGAGTCGGAAGTCAAGGCGGTTGATCTGAATGAGGGGATCGAAAGCACCCTGATGATGCTGCGGGGCCGCCTGAATGTGGCGGCTCAAAGCCGCGACATCGAAATCGTCAAGCAGTTGGGAGAGTTGCCGAAGATCGAATGTTATCCGAGTCAGATCAATCAGGTGTTTCTGAATTTGTTGAATAACGCGATCGATGCCTTGGAAGAACGCCTGAAGGTGGATCGAGAATTTCTCCCGACTCTCACCGTCGCCAGCTCCGCGATCGCCGATTTTCAATTCAATTCTGCGGGGGTAAAAATTTCGATCACCGACAATGGCGCGGGCATTTCGGAAGAGATCAAATCGCAAATTTTCGACCCTTTTTTTACGACGAAACCTGTCGGAAAAGGGACGGGTTTGGGACTCTCCATCGCCCATCAAATTATCGTGGACAAGCACGGGGGGCGCTTGGAATGCCGCCCCCGGGAAGGCGGGGGAACCGAATTTGAGATGCTCTTATTTAGTGCGGGCTGTCTGAAGGCGATCGCCTCTCGATAACGAGGGAATCGCGAATCGGAATCACCGAGAATGGGGGTTTCCAGGTTGGCTCTCCGTTTCCGTAGCCTGCCGCGGGCCAACGAAACCGTTAATGGGCGATCGCGATACCTGGGATATCTCGACTCGATTTTGAACGACCACATCGACGAAACCCTCGGCGACGAAGCCATCCCCCCCTGGAAGTCCGACCACGGGCAGGTTGTGGCGACCATCGAACTGGAGGCTGTCTCAAATTAGAGGTCTTCCGGGTCGGACGGCGGTTCGCAGCGGAAACCGCCCGCCCGATTGACTCCGGAGATCTGGCGTTTTTGCTGAAAACCGCAACTCTCCCGATTACAATGTTCGTAGTTACGATGACTGGCTCCATGACCGCCCCGGCAGCCTTGGCAATTCCCATGACTTTGCCATCGGCGGATGTCCGTCGAAGGTTCCGGGGTCAATTTCCGGGAACGAGGGATGTTTTGAAACTTGCCTCTCGGCCAACCCTCCGGTGCCGCACTCTCTCCGATTTCCAGCCCGATGTAAAAAATGTTTAGAGCGCGATCGCGAGCCCTGCAACTTTCCCGGGTCGCCCAGCTCAATAGGTTAAGACCGATGATGAATGATGACCGACCAGACGAGAACGAAAATACCGACATCCTGATCGTTGACGACACGCCAGGAAATTTGCATCTACTGTCTCGAATTTTGCTCAAAAGAGGGTATCGGGTTCGCGAAGCTAACGACGGGAAAACCGCGCTAGAAGCCGCGCAAACCCTGTTGCCGGATCTGATTTTGCTCGACATCATGATGCCGGATATGGACGGCTATTCCGTCTGCGCCCAACTGAAATCCGAACGGAAAACGGCGGAAATTCCCGTGATTTTTCTGAGTGCTTTAGACGACGTATTCGATAAAGTAAAAGCCTTCCAAGCCGGCGGAGTGGACTACATCACAAAGCCGTTTCAATTTCAAGAAGTTTTAGCCCGGGTTCGGAACCAACTGACGATTCGGAAAGCCGAAAAAAAATTGCGCCTGCTCAATGCCGAATTGGAAGCACGGGTGAAACAGCGGACGCAAGAATTGGAAGTCGCCAACGCCAAACTGCGCGAGATGGCTTTTCGCGACGACCTGACGAATTTGCCTAACCGGGCGCTGTTTCTTCAATACCTTGAACGCGCGATCCGGGGGACGGCGGGGAATGGAAACGGAACCGCCGCACCGCAACCGAACCGTCAGTTTGTCGTGCTGTTTCTGGACTGCGATCGCTTTAAAATGGTCAACGAATCCCTCGGCCATTCCGTCGGGGACGAACTGTTGGTCGCCATTTCTCAACGCCTGCAATCCCTGCTCAAATCCGGAGATACCCTCGCCCGCCTCGGAGGGGATGAATTTGCAATTTTGGTGACGGACATCGACGGACGCGACCAGGCGATCGCCATGGCGGAAAGGGTTCTCGACGTTTTTTCCCACCCGTTCAACCTCCGACATCAGGAAGTTTTTATCAACGCCAGCATCGGCATCGCCCTCTCCTATTTGGGCTACGAAAAGCCGGAACATTTGCTCCGAGATGCGGATACGGCCATGTATCGGGCGAAAGATTTGGGAAAAGGTCAATATCACATCTTTGACCCCAGTATGCATGATAAGGTTTCCCAAACCCTGCAAATTGAAAATGACCTGCGACGGGCGATCCAACAGGAAGAATTTATCGTCTACTACCAGCCTATTATATCTCTCAAAACCGGTCAAATTGCCGGGTTTGAAGCCCTCGTCCGCTGGCATCATCCCCGCCGAGGGCTGATTTCCCCTGGACTCTTCATTCCCGTCGCCGAGGAAACCGGCTTAATTACGCCGATCGGCAATTGGGTGTTCCGAACCGCCTGCGATCGCCTGCGATATTGGCAGCAACAAAAACTCGTCGATGAATCGTTATTCGTGAGCGTCAACGTCTCGGCGCGACAGTTCGCCCAACTCGATTTGATCGAGCAGATCGAACAAGTTTTGCTCCAAACTCAACTCGATCCCCAGTGCTTAAAACTGGAGATTACGGAAAGCGCCATCATGGACAATCCCAAAACCGCCACCGCCATCCTGGACAGTCTGAGGCGACAAAACATTCAGCTCAGTATCGACGATTTCGGCACCGGATATTCCTCTTTGAGCTACCTGCACTCTTTCCAAGTTGACACCTTGAAAATCGACCAATCTTTCGTCCAGCGGATGGATGAAACCCGCGGCCAATTCGGCCTGGTTCCGGTGATCGTGAATATCGCCAAGACGATGGCAATGGGGGTGATCGCCGAGGGGGTGGAAACCGAGCAGCAACTGTCGAGTTTGAGACGGTTTGACTGCGAATTCGCCCAAGGTTATCTGTTCGCTAAACCCCTGAAAGAACGGCAGTTATTGAAACTAATTGAATCTCGCCCGACCTGGTAAGTCGAGCGGGACGGGCGACCCGCCGCGATCGCCGCCCCCCGCCAGCCGAGCCGACGACCGCCCCATCCGAGTGACAAAATAGACAGAAAACAGCCCGTGAAAAAACTATGTTATCTTGGAATCGGGTGTATTCGTATTATGCGGAACTGTATGCGACTGTATATTGGGATCGATTTCGGTTTGACAATTGAAACCCCACTGCCGGTTTGAAAAATTTTTAAGCAATTATCGAATGACCGTTGCCAACGCTCATTTTGTCTTTAATCAGATGGATTCCGACAATATTATTTTACGCGAAGCCGATCTTTTGGTCGTCGATGATGTCCCGGAAAATCTCAAGCTTTTGTCAACGATGTTGGCCGATTTTGGGTTCAGTGTCCGCAAGGCGATCAGCGGCAAGATGGCTCTGACCGCCGTGAATACTCTCACCCCCGACCTCATTTTGCTCGACATCAATATGCCGGAGATGAATGGTTATCAGGTGTGCGAAATTCTCAAACAGAATCCCGAAACCCGAGACATTCCGATTATTTTCATCAGCGCGATCGGCCAGGTCGAAGACAAGGTGAAAGCGTTTCAAGTGGGCGGCGCCGACTACATCACCAAACCCTTTGAATTTGAGGAAGTCATTGCCCGCATTAAAAATCAACTTCAGATCCGGCAGCTACAGCAAAATATTTTGCAGCAAAATCGGCGGCTCAAACAAACGACGCGGGAATTACAACGCACCCAAGCCCAACTCGTGCAGAAGCAAAAAATGCTCGGATTGAGTCAATTTGTCGCCGGTATGTTTCACGAAATCAACAATCCGATCAATTTTATTTCCGGCAATTTGGAGCCCGCCTCCGAATACATCCGAGATCTAATGGAACTGGTCGATTTGTACCGAGAAGAATATCCCCAACCTTCCGAAAAAATCGCGAACAAAATTGACAAAATCGACCTCGATTTTGTCATGGAAGATGTCCGCAAATTGATGGAATCGATGAAAACGGGGGTCGAACGAATTTCGACCGTCATGCTGGCACTGCGAATTTTCTCGCGCCTCAACGAAGCGGAAATCAAATCGGTCAATCTCAACGAAAGTCTCGATAGCGTGTTATTTTTAATCAAACCTCGCCTGTCGGAAGCCGAAAACAGTCCCCCCATTCAAATCGTCAAAAATTATCAAGATTTGCCCAAAGTCACCGGCTACGCCAGTCAAATCAATCAGGTGTTCATGCATTTGATCAATAACGCGATCGATGCGTTGAAGGCGGCGCACCGAGAACGCCCCGGCGCTTCCGGAAATCCCACTATTTGGATCGCCACCGAACGGGTGAATCCGGAATGGGTCGCGATCCGAGTCCGGGACAACGGCGTGGGGATTCCGGAAGCGTTCACATCCCGTTTATTCGACCCTTTCTTCACGACCAAACCCGTGGGCAAGGGGATCGGGTTGGGACTCTCCACCAGCTATCAAATTGTCGTTCAAAAGCACGGCGGCCAGTTGACCTTCCATTCGACACCAGGGGAGGGGACGGAATTTCGGGTGGAATTGCCGGTGACACTGCCGGAAGTGCCCCCGGATTAAATCTCGGGGACGGGGGCGAGGAGTTGGGCGATCGCATCCTCCCAAATTGGGGGCCGACGCCGCCGGATCTTCCCCGTTTGGCGGTCCACCAACACCAACGTGGCCCGGGCGCTGGCGAACCGCCGCCCGCCGTCGGCCGACCCGATCTCGTATTCCCAGGGGATGCGGACGCCCTCGAGTCCGGCGACGCGGTGTTTGATAACGATGCGATCGCCCATGTGAGCGAACTGGTGGTAGCGGACCGCCAACTCCACCACCGGCAACTCGAACCCCGACGCCACTAATTCCTCATACCCGAGGCCGGCCGATCGCAGGGCCAAAACCCGGGCCTCCTCCATCCAACCCACATAACTCCCGTGCCACACCACCCCCGCATAATCCGTGTGGTGGGGAAACACCTCGACCCGGTACTCGAACCATTTTGAAGCGGACTGTTCCGATCCAGACACTTTACAATTCTTTCCAAAACGCTACATTTCTACAAATTATCAGCCAGTCATCAGCTTTATCCTGAAGTTATAGCTTCGGTGTCTCATGCAATTCCGTCAAGAAGACTCGCCCGCCACCGAAGGACGCGCAGTCGAGGTGGGGGAAGCCCGGGAGTCTCGCCGGACTGCTTCTTTCATCCGAGGAACGGGATCGGTGCCGAATCCGGGTTCGGCCTTTCACCCTTCCGGAAGGCGATCCATCCCGATTGACCGGACTCGGGCCGCGGGACTCTTCATCATCGGATCGAAACTGAACACCTGATCAAAACGCTCGCTTTGAATTTCGGGAAAAACCTATGATCCAAAAAATTTTAGTTGCCGTTGCCGGCCGGGGACTCTGCGAAGAGATGCTGAATATGTTGATGGACTTGCCCTCCCTCCAAAAGGCTTCCGTCACCGTCCTGCACGTCGTCCCCACCCAAATCACTGCCGACGCGATGTCGGACAAGCTCGAAGAAGGGGGCAAAATCCTGGCCGAAGCCGTGAAGTCGATCAAACTCGACCCCAGCAAGGTCAATCCCAGACTCAAACAGGGCGACCCCAAAGATATCGTCTGTCAGGTGGCCGACGAAGAAGACGCCGACCTGATCATCATGGGATCGCGGGGCCTCGGGCGCCTACAGGCGATTTTGGAAAATTCCGTCAGCCAGTATGTGTTCCAACTCACCTCCCGCCCCATGCTGCTGGTGAAAGATGATATTTACGTCAAAAAACTGCGCCGGATTGCGGTCGCCTTCGACGGCTCTCCGGAAGCTCAAGAAGCCCTACAGATGGCCCTGGCGTTGACGAAGGAAGCCCAGGGGGGACAACTGATCCTCACCCACGTCAACAAGGATCTGAGCGGGAAATCGGCGGAGGACTACACCGCCAACGCCGAAAATGACCCCACCTTTGCCCCCGCGATCGCCCAGGCCAAGCAGATGGGTATCAGCTACCGCTGCGTCACCGGAACCGGAAAACCCGGCCCGGAAATTTGCCGCATCGCGGAAGAGGTCAACGCCGACCTGCTGATCTTGGGTTCCCCCGATCGCCGCCCCACCGTCGCCAAGAGCTTCGTCGATCTTGATCGCCTGCTCGGAAACTCCCTGTCCGACTATGTGCGCGTCTACGCGGGTTGCCCCGTCCTGCTGACCCGCCACGCCGGTTAGTTTGGGGGAAAGGAGGGAGTCGGGAATAGGGAATAGGGAATAGGGAGTAGGGAGTAGGGAGTAGGGAGTCGGGAATAGGGAATAGGGAATTTTTCACTTTTCACTTTCCCCACACCCCACACCCCACACCCCACACCCCAATTTTTAAGGATAAAAACTCAACTGGGGCAGTCCCAGGGTTTCCTCCCACCCCATCATGATGTTCATGCACTGGACGCCCTGACCAGCCTGACCTTTGATCAGATTGTCGATGCTCGAAATCACGATCGCGCGATCGGTGCGCTGGTCTACCTCGATGCCGATATAGCACAAATTCGTACCACAGGCCCACTTGCTCTGGGGGAACGTCCCCCCCGGCAAAATCTTCACCCAGGGGGAATTGCGGTAAAACGCCTTGTAAATCGTCAGCAGATCTTCCCGCACCAGTCCCGGATCGCGCAGGTTGGCGTAAACCGTCGCCAAAATGCCCCGCACCATCGGCATCAGGTGGGGGGTGAACTGCACCTTCACGTCATGTCCGGCCAGGTCGCCGCAAATTTGCTCGATTTCCGGGGTGTGGCGGTGGTGTCCGCCGATGCCGTAGGCCGAAACCGAACCGTCCGCCTCCGCCAACAACATATTGGTTTTCGCCTGCCGACCGCCGCCGGAGGCCCCCGACTTGGCGTCGATGATGGCGCTGTCCGGCACGATCAGCCCCTGCTTGAGCAAGGGGGACAGGGCCAGCAAACTCGCTGTCACATAGCACCCCGGACAGCCCACCAACCGGGCATTGGCGATGCGATCGCGGTACAGTTCCGGCAGGCCGTAAACGGCCGTACTCGCCACCTCGCGATCGCCCGATCTCTCTTTTCCGTACCACTTCGTATAGGTTTCCAAGTTGGAAAACCGATAATCCGCCGATAGGTCCAGAACGTAACATCCCTTGGACAACAACTTCGGTGCCATATCGCAGGCCAGACCGTTGGGGAGGGACAAAAACACCACCTCGCAGCGATCGGCGATTTTGTCCAAGTCGATCGCCTCGACGGTCAGTTCCACCCGGTGTCCCAGGTGAGGATACAAACTACAAAACGGTTTTCCGGCGCTACTTTCTCCTCCCAAATAGACAATTTCCACCTGCGGATGATCCTGTAACAGTCGCACCAGTTGCACGCCGCCGTAGCCCGATGCTCCGACGATTCCGATCGGTACGCGCTTATCACCCAGTTAAACTAAGCGAGCCAGTCACCCGGCCCACTCGTCTCCAGAACCGTGCGTGAGACTTTCACCTCACACGGCTCCTCAGAATCTCAATGTGACCTCGAATTGGGGTGTGGGGTGTGGCCCTTCGACTGCGCTCCCTTCGACTGCGCTCAGGGCAACGGGTGTGGGGTGTGGGGAAAGTGAAAAGTGAAAAATTCCCTATTCCCTATTCCCGACTCCCGACTCCCGACTCCCTAAACTCCGTGTTTCAACAAACCGGCCCATTTTCCGTTTTGGAAGCACCCGAATTGATGGCGATCATCCGGCGTCGTTTGCCAGTATTTTCGCCGTCGATAGTCGGCGGGTTTGTTGGGGTGGCGGCGTTTCGCCCAGGCTTTGAGCTTGGTGTCGAGCAACCAATCCAGGCGGGTGTGATGACTCCGGCAATTGGCGATTCTGAACCGATCGCCCCAGGCGCGGATGGCCCGGTTGAGGGAGAGAATCAGATCGGCTTGGGTGCCGGCTTTGTGGGATTCGACGATCGCGGCCAATTCCCGATAGTGTCGGGCGACAGAATCCCGACTCGGCGCGATCGCCGTCCGGTATCCATTTCCCCGGGGAAACTGCCGGACGTGAAATTCCGACACCTCGAACCCCGGCCGTTGCCCACCGACGGCATCGACGCTGTGGGTGATTTGACAATTCACCCCGGATGGCAGTTGCCGTTGCTTCAACCACCGAGCGATCGCCTCCTGACAGGCTTCAACCACCGCGCGATCGCGGTGCACAATCGCCAGATGTGTTCCCCACCGGATCACCCTGGGCATTCGATCCACCTCAGACCCGAGTTCAGCTTGCAAGCGATCGGCCAATTGAGCATTGGCGATCGCATCCAATAAAGCCACCAGAGGCGCCGCGATCGCTTTTGGGGTCAATTTCAGCTTTCGGGGCAGCGAGGTCAGTCCCCGCGCAAAATTCCCCGGTTGAGTGGCGAATTTGAGATCCGCCACCCCGACAAATTGGGGTTCATCTTCCAGGGTTCGGGCGATCGTCCGTACCGCCCCCGAAAGCGATCGCTCGGCCTTCACGATCCCGTCATCCCGCTCCGACAGAGCCCGACTTTCTGGCTCGATCGCCCAGCTCATCAAACACTCTCGGATCGGTTGAGTGGGTCCGTCGGCCGCGACGATCACCCGCGAAGCGAGATATCGCGCCGTTGCGGACCGGATCAAAGTCTTTTGGAGTCGGCGAACCGCCTTCACATCACCCCGTTTCGAGGCCCGGTAGATTCGCTGTTGCAGCTTCCACAAACGACGCCGTAGGGGCGCAAGGTTGGCGCCCGCAAGGTTTTCGTCCGTGCATACCATCCTCGTCCGATTCGGACGGGCTTTAGTCTTATTCACCGCAATTGACATCCTCTACCAGTTGAGATTCCGCGTGTCCGTCTGCATATCCCCGATTTGTGGTCGGGGCCTTGGCTTCTGACACGATCCCGCCTCCGAGACGCCTGGATAGTCCAGAATTTGCGTCTTGGCTGACTGCTCGGCATCGTGCGATCGCATCGCAGAAACCGAGAGCGCCTCGGAGGTTATCCCGTTCCGAAACTCACTTTGGTTCCTGACCTTAGGGCCTTCCTTTCTACCGGGGGCGTTGTGAGTGCCGGGTTATCCCACAAAGTGAGATTACCTTTGACGTCGGCAACAACAACGTCGTCTCGCCCCGAGTGCCAATTGCACCCTTGCGTCACAGCCCTTTCGCAAGTCGAGTCTGACGGTAGTTCTGACGGAAGTTCGGTTTCCCTGCCCGTAGCCAGCTACTCGGCGGAAGCGCCCGCATCGGGCTCGCAGGCATCCCACCTTTCCTTCCCGCTTCACGGATTGAGGGCCAGTCGCTACCGTGGGGAAGTGCTTTCACTCCGGCACCTGGAGGGTTGGACTTGGAAGGGTTCAAAGTCGAAATGACTCGATTTTTCCGCACCAACAAGCGAGTTTCAGTTGTCAAGGTTGAAATTGACGCCGCGTCCGATACAAAGGGTGAAGGGGGGGAATGAATTGTCAATTGTCAATTTTCCCCACGTCCTCAAATTGTCCGGGCGCTTCGCCAAACCTTGCAGCCCTTCCCCCGAGGAGAAATTCCCCGGTTTCGGGCTAACGGGTCGCACTATTGCAAGACTCCTCAATTAAGTTCGACAAAACAGCATAGCTGAATTGTTGCTGCATTGTAGTATCAAATTCCCCAAGATCGCAGGGTTTAAATGGGCAACCCCATCTCCGACAACCCCCGCCGCAGGCGCGAACCCTCGGCGGGGTTCGTTTTTTCGTAAAGTGCGATCGCCTTTCGGAAGGCATCCAGACTCTCGGGGAGGTTGCCGATGCCCAGCAGGGCGGCTCCCAAATTTTGGTAAGCTTCGGCATAATTGGGATTGAGCCCGATCGCCCGTCGGTAGGAGGCGATCGCACCCCGAGAATTTCCCATCGCCCGCAGCACCATCCCCAGATTATTGTGGCCGAGGCCAAAATTGGGGTCGATGTTCACGGCGGTTTCGTAGGCGGTCCGGGCGCCGGCGAGATCCCCTTTGGCTTTCAGCAGGTTTCCCAAATTGTTATAGGCGCCCAATTTCAGTTGGGGGAGCACTTCCGCCGCGATCGCCTCCCGGTAGTGGCGTTCGGCCAGTTTGGCGAATCCCTTTTTTCGGTAGGCGATGCCCAAATGATAATGCAGTTCGTACAAAATTCCCGGGTCGATTTGACTTTTTTGTTCGAGTCCCCCTTTCAGCAGTCGAATTCCGCCTTCCATATCCCCCATTTCCACGTACAACGCCCCCAATTTACTCGCCGCGTAGGGATCGCCGGGATGTTGCCGCAAATACTTCTCCATCGAGGTTTTGGCGGTTTCTCGCTTGTTCCGTCCCGCGATCGCATCTGCACTGTATCCCTCGTGGGCGATCGCAATTTCCGAGATTGAACCGATCCGCCAGTGGGGCTCCCGCCGCAAAATTTCCGCAACGCTGTCGTCCACCAAGGCATGATAGGGACGGGAAAAATAGAGATCGGGATGGTTTCGGAACAGCCGCGACACCAGGGAATAGGGGGAGAGCACCGCCCCAATTTCCTGCCGCACCAAATTAATCAATAAATGATCTTCGAGTCCAGTGGCTCTCCGAATTTGGGGGATAATATCGGGAACCAACCGTTCGTCCGCATCGAGTACCAAAACCCAATCCCCGGTGACATATTTTAGCGACGCATTCCGGGCGGCGGCGAAGTCGTCGCACCAGGGGAATTCGTACACCTTCGCCCCCAATTTTTCGGCGATCTCCGGCGTTCCGTCCGTCGATCCGGTATCCACCACCACCAACTCTTCCGCCACCTCCCGGACGCTGTTCAGGCAGTCGGGCAGATTGTCCGCCTCATTTTTCGCGATCGCGCAAAAGCTTAGTTTCATGGTTTTTCAAAAGTCGCGTTCGAGGATCTATTATTCATTGACAATTGATAATTGACAATTATTGATGGATTGACCTTTTCGGGGCGATCGAGAATTGACCGTCGCACCTCAGTCGCGCGATCGGTTCCCGGAGAAGGTAGAAGTGAGGAGTCAGGAGTCAGAAATTTTTCTTTCCTCCCTACACCCTACACCCTACACCCTACACCCTTACGTCAAATCTTCCCGAATTGACTTGACTATGCAACTGTTATCCCGCCCGACACTTTCTTCGTCGCAGGAGATTGATGCGAGGATTTGATCGTCAATAAAATTTTGCGAATTGCGAGAGAGAAACCAGCCGACGGGGAGTTTGAAACCATTGCCGACGGTCCGCAGTCTGAGGATTCTCAATCGCTCCTCATCCAGGGCATAGGTTGACAAATTGACGATATTGCGGCCGCGAGCTTCGCGGGCACGAAATAGGGCTCGGATCGGCGAAAAAATTTCATTAAAAACCAAATCGCTGCGCTCATTTAAAGAACGATTTTTGGGCGCATTTACCAGCGCGATGTAGATGATCTTGAATCGATTATCTTGCCCGTCTATTTGCTGTAATAATCGGCCAATATCTAGAGCTGTGGAAATGCCAGAATTATCAAAATAACCCCCGTCTGCCAGATGTATTCTACCGCGATCGTCGCCCGGTCGATACCAACCGACAGGAGTGATATAAGGAAATCTGGCGCTCAGGCCCACTGCCGTACTCAATCTCAAGTCCGTGTCACGAAGAATTACTGGAAATTCGGAATTATTTTTTGTTGGATTTACTGGTCGATCTGATGACATTGTAAAGGGACTGATTAACAAGCGCTCACCCGTTTCGACGACGGTCGTGTTGAGGACTAAAGCCGGCGAAGTATCTTCGGGCTTCCAATGCTTGTAAAACGATTGTCTGAACGGATTTTCATGATTTTCGATCGCCAGTCGCTCCCAGGAATTTTCAAAGGCAAATTCTAGTCCCCTAGCCCGATCCCATTCATTGATAGGAAAGGGGATAAACCTTTGGAACAGATCGGGGAATAAACCGAGGGAAAGTAAAGGAGAAAGGAAATCTTGATTCAAGATATTTTTGGCTTGTTCGGAATAACTGATCGACCCCGGAAGTCCCTCGCCACTGTTTTTTAAAAGACTGGCAAAGACTGACGCTCCCAAGCTGCCACCGGAAACGCCACTGATGGCAAAAATATGCTGGGGAAAGTCGGGAATTTCATCGGTCAATTTTGCGAAAGTCATCGCCGAATGATAGGCGGCATAAATCCCGCCACCTTGCGCCGATATAATATAGACAGGATAGGGTTTTTCAGGCCGGTATTGATCGCGGTCTGGACGGCTATCCAACCATTCTTTAAAGCATTGATTCAAGCTCGGTAGTTCCGATTTAAAGTTATCTATAGAAGGTTTTATGTATCTGAATTTATGGTTATCATTGATGTTTGTAACGCCGTTAAAAATGAGTAAACAAATCAAGAAAATGACAGCAGAAAAATCATTTTTGTCGCCCACTTTTTGCAGGATAGAGATGCCGACAACAAGAATTGTAAATGAGATAGCAACCAGGCTAATTGGCCCGATCACAACGGGGATAAGTATAGAGAAACTCGGGGGAAATACATGGGAAGCTAATCCGACGTAAATCCCGGGAAATAGTAACGCATATTTGAGGGCATTTTTTTGAATATTTTCTTTGTCCTTATCCGAATCATAAAAAGAACAATAGAGCAGCAAATAAAGTGAGAGTTGTAAAATAATAATACCGACCACTCCCCAGGCGGAACTGGATGTTTGAGCGATCAAAGGCAAGGAAATTAAACTGAAAGCTCCGGAGACAACATTGACAAATAGAATTTTAATTCTTTCGACCGGAAGCGGAGTCAAACGATAGGCTTTATAAAAGCCGGTTATTTCGAGGGCATTGAATAAAAACAAAAACGTAATATTGCCGGCATAACTAAAAATAAAATTCGCATTTTCGAGATTTTTGCCAGCCGAAAGTATGCCCAATGAAAAACCCAATATTGGCAGATATCCAATCACTAGGGACAGAATTTTATTGACTTCTTGCTGTTGCGAGGATTGCCAGTTTGACTCGGGTGGGGTCGAATACAGCAGGTAGGCAGAGTACCAGATAGATGAAGCCAAAATATGGACGAGAAATGCGGATAAAATAGCCTGATGCAGGAGTGAATCCGCAATAATAACACGATACACTTCTTTGGTTTGCTCGACGCTCGAGAAAATCAGAAATGCTCCCAAAGAAACCATACAAGGCCCGAATAATTCCCCGATGGATTTTAAAAGCATTTTGAGAGATTTCATCAGTGTATCGATCCAGCGAATTACGATCATCGTTATTTTTAAGTAACTGACTCCACATCGTTTTTTACTAGAATCTAACACGATCATTTTTCCCCTGACCGATTTTTTCAGAAAACTTAACCCCCAACCTCCGACGCCCCCTCACAGGCCGAACCGGGCGTTATATTGAAATCAAAATTCCGAAATAGACCCCGGGCGGAGATTGACCGAGAAATCACAAGGGTGCGATCGCGATTCCCCCCATGAAACCCCCCCGAACCGTTTGACAGAGGATAGTCGAGCGATCGATGCCCGAATCCGATCGCCGTTCTGGGAATCCCCCGTTCTGGCATCAGCTTGACGGGGTCGGATGTCAACAAGTCTTATATAATAAAAAAATTGCAACAACTATTGAGTGCGATGTCTACAGCCAGTCGCGAATTATCCCAGACATCCGAACCCCTGAATTGGGAGGAAATCGGCAAAATCGCCGGGAGCAATCGCCTGCGGAGGTGGGACGATCTGGAACCGGAAATCCAAAACCGCATCACCCGTTCCGTCACCCCCGACTCCCAAATCGAAGGCGTCATCTACCCCGAAACCCCGGCGGAATTGGCGGCTTTCGTCGCCTACGCCGCGGCAACTGGGTTGGGAATTTTGCCCTTCGGGAACGGCAGCAAGCTGTCCTGGGGAAATCCGATCGCCGGTCCGCGCATCGCCATGAGCACCCGCCGGATGAACCGCTTAATCGAACACGCCGTCGGAGATTTGACGGCGACAGTGGAAGCGGGGATGACGCTGCGGGAATTGCGGGACATTCTCGGAGCACAGGGACAATTCCTCGGATTTGACCCCACCTACCCCGACACCGCCACCATCGGTGGCATCGTCGCCACGGGGGACAGCGGTTCCCTGCGACACCGATATCGGGGGGTCCGCGATCTGCTGCTGGGGATTTCCTTCGTCCGGTCCGACGGCAAAATCACCAAAGCCGGGGGACGGGTGGTTAAAAATGTCGCCGGTTACGACTTGATGAAGTTGCTGACGGGCTCTTACGGGACGTTGGGGATCATTACTCAAGTTACCCTGCGGCTGTACCCCCGCCAGGATGCCTCGGATACTGTCCTGCTATCGGGAAATCCGGATGCGATCGCCGCGGCGGCCCAAACTCTGCTATCATCGGCCCTGACACCGATCGCCGTCGATTTGCTCTCCCCTGAGTTGATGGAAATCGCCGCTCTCGGCAATCAGATGGGGTTGGCGGTGCGGTTCCAGAGCATTCCCGAAAGCGTCCGGCAGCAGTGCGATCGCCTCTTGGAAGTGGGGGAAAAATTGACATTGCAAGGACACCGCCTCGGGGAAAATGAGGCGGACTTATGGGGGCAATTAAAGCAACAAATGTGGAACGGTTCCCCTGAACAGAGAATGATCGGCAAAATAGGAGTAACCCCGACGACGGCGGTGGCAACCCTGAGTCAGTGCCGAACCCCCGCCATGATTCACGGGGGCAGCGGTTTGGGTGTGGTGCGGTTCGAGACGGCTACCCCGGAACGGTTGCGAACCCTGCGTCAGTGGTGCGGCAAAAATGGCGGTTTCCTGTCGATTTTGGAGGCCCCCGCCGACCTCAAACAGCAGATCGACGTTTGGGGATATACCGGGAATGCCTCGGATCTGATGCGCCGCATCAAACAACAATTCGACCCCGAAGGACTTTTGAACAATCATCGATTTGTGGATGGAATTTAATTCCAATTTTTAACAACGATAATTTTGCAGGACTTTCATTTTTTAATATGCAAACGTTCGACAAAACCTCCGAAGCCATTCCGGCAAAAGACAGCAATTTTTTGGGGCAAAATCCCCACCTGCAACCCTCCGAAGAATTTCCGGGTTTCGATGACAATAATCCGCCCCCTCCCGATTTGATTAATACCTGCGTGCACTGCGGGTTTTGTCTGGCCACCTGCCCGAGTTATCGGGTGATTGGCAAAGAAATGGATTCTCCCCGGGGTCGCATTTATCTAATGGATGCGATTAATAAAGGAGAGGCGCCGTTAACCCCCGCCACCGCCCAACATTTTGACAGTTGTTTGGGGTGTCTTGCCTGCGTCACCACCTGCCCTTCCGGGGTGCAGTATGATCAATTGATCGCGGCAACCCGCCCCCAGGTAGAACGGAATGTTCCCAGGAATTTGAGCGATCGCATTATCCGCACCCTAATTTTCAGTTTATTTCCCTATCCGAACCGCCTGCGTCCGCTGTTATTTCCCCTGTATATTTATCAGAAATTAGGGTTACAAAACGTGGTGCGATCGACGGGATTACTGCCGAAAATCTTCCCACGGCTGGCGGCGATGGAATCGATCCTGCCGGAAATTTCCGATGCCGCATTTCGGGATAATATGCCGACTGTCATTCCCGCCAAAGGCGAGAAACGCTACCGGGTGGGGGTGATTTTGGGTTGCGTCCAGCGACTCTTTTTCTCCCCGGTGAATGAGGCGACGGTGCGGGTGCTGACGGCGAACGGCTGCGAAGTGGTAATTCCCAAATCCCAGGGTTGCTGTGCCGCCCTGCCGGAACACCAGGGACAGACGGAACAATCCCACGCTTTAATTAAGCAAATGATCGACAGTTTTGAAGGAACTGGCGTGGATGCGATTATCATCAATGCGGCGGGTTGCGGACACACTTTAAAAGAATACGGCCACATCATGAAAGACGTTCCGGAATACCGGGAAAAGGCGGCAGAATTCGCGGCAAAAGTGCGGGACGCCCAGGAATTTTTGGCGGAAGTCGGACTGACGGCGGAATTGTCGCCGTTGGTTGATGGGGAGGATTTGACGTTGGTTTATCAGGATGCCTGCCACCTGTTGCACGGACAAAAAATCAGCAGCCAACCTCGGGAAGTGTTGAAACAAATTCCGGGGGTCAAATTGCGGGAACCGGTGGACGCGGCGCTGTGTTGCGGCAGTGCTGGGGTTTACAATATGCTGCAACCGGAAGTGGCGGACGAGTTGGGAGAACAGAAGGTCGAAAATTTGCTGAATACGGGGGCGACTTTGATCGCTTCTGCGAATCCGGGGTGTTCTTTGCAGATTAAAAAACATCTGAAATTGCAGGAGAAAGAAGTTCCCCTGATGCACCCGATGGAATTGTTGGATTGTTCGATTCGGGGAGTTAAAATTTAGGGTGTAGGGTGTAGGGTGTAGGGTGTAGGGAGTAGGGAGTAGGCAATAGGCAATAAGAAGACAGAGACTTACTCCGCTCCCTCCGCTTCCGGTCGCTTCCGGTCGCCTCCGGTCGCTTCCGGTCGCCTCCTTCTAGCTTTGGCTTTGGGGGACCATTTTTTCTTCGACGAAGGCTTGGAGGCGATCGAGGTGGTTTTGGAGTTGTTCGACGAGGGGTTTTGCGTCTTGGAGGTTTTGTTGGAGGGCGAGGGTTTCGAGTTGTTTGGCGATCGCGGGAATGTGCAGGACGGCGGCGTTGGCGGCCGATCCTTTCAGGGCGTGGGCTTGCTGTTTGATCTGGGTGAAATCTTCGGTGCGGACGGCTTGTGCGATCGCGTCGATGCGTTCTTGTCCCTGCTGGATGAACATGGACAACAGGCGATATTGCAGGTTCAGTTTTCCATGAAATAACTGTTCGAGGCGATCGAGATCGAGGGGGATTTCCGGTTCGGCGGGGAAATCGGAGGATGGAACGGGGGGTTCCGGGCTGCGATCGCCCCCGACGGAACTCCAGCGCCGGATCACGCTGCCGAGGGCTCTCAGATCGATGGGTTTGCTGAGGTAGTCGTCCATCCCCGCTTTCAGACAGCGCTGGCGGTCGGAGGGCATGGCGCTGGCGGTGAGGGCGACGATCGCCGGGGGGGGTTTGGGGCCGGTGCGATCGCGAATTTTAGCCGTCGTTTCGTAGCCGTCCAAAATCGGCATCTGGCAGTCCATCAAAATGATGTCGTAGTCTTGCCGTTGCAAACGGTCGAGGGCCGACTGTCCGTCCCCCACCGCATCCGCCGCATAGCCGAGTTGCCGGAGTTGGCTCACAATCACCTCTTGGTTGACGACATCATCCTCAGCCAGGAGGATTTTGACGGGGTTCGATGGCGTTTCCCCCGCTGGGGTTTCGGAATCCGGGAAAGACGATTCGGGTGGGGAGAAATCCCGCGATCGCGCCGACCAATAATTTTCCAAGCCGTCGGTGGGATCGGGCATCTCCGGCATCTCCAATTTGAGGGCGACGGCCAAACTCTGCAACAACCGCAGGGGCGCCACCGGCTTGATCAGATAGCTGAAATTTCCCAAATTCAGAACCTGTTCGGCGCGGTTGCGCTGGTTGATGCCGCTCATCAAAATCAGCCCGGTGAGTGAGGGTTTGGACTCCCGGTAGAGTTGGCGGACCAACTGCGCCCCCTCCCGGTTGAGCAAGTGCAAGTCGATCAAAATCAGGTGGTAGGGACGACCGCGAACCCGGCACTGTTGCCATGAAGTGCGGGCGAGTTCGGCCGTGTCGGCCTCTTCCACCCGGATGCCCCACTCCTCGGCGATGCGGCGGACGGACTCCCGCACCAGGGGGCTGCGATCGACCACCAGCAATTTCAAATTTCGCAATTGTTCGGGGACGGCGATCGCGCATTCAGACTCCGGCGGCGCGAAACCGGCGGTGAACCAGAACGTCGAGCCGCACCCCTCCCGGCTTTCGAGCCCGATCTGGCCGCCCATCAGATCGATGAGGTGCTTGCAGATGGAGAGTCCCAACCCCGTACCCCCGTACTGGCGGTTGGTGCTCGAACTCGCCTGGGCGAAGGGCTCGAACAGTTTTTGTTGCAGTTCGGGGGAAATGCCGATCCCCGTATCTTCCACGGAAAAGCGGATGCCGGTTTTCTGGGGTTCCCTGCCGTCGCGGGTCGCCCGGATGACGATGTGGCCGGATTCGGTGAATTTGATGGCGTTGTTGACCAAGTTGATGAGCACCTGTTGCAGGCGCATCCCGTCGCCCCGCAGTTGTCGGGGCAGGTTGCGATCGATGAGGACGACCAGTTCGAGTTGTTTGTCTTCCGCCTTGACGGCGAGGAGATCGACGACCGTTTCGATGCAGTTGTGCAGGTCGAAGTCCCGTTCCTCCAGGTGGGCCTCCCCGGCTTCGAGTTTGGACAGGTCGAGGATTTCGTTGATCACGGTCAGCAGGTGTCGGGCGCTGCGGTAAATGGTGCCGGTGTAGTCCCGCTGCTGGGGGGTGAGGTCGGTTTTGAGCAACAGTTCCACCATCCCCAACACGCCATTCATGGGGGTGCGGATCTCGTGGCTCATCTGGGCCAAAAATCGCGATTTGAACTGCACCGATCGCAGGGCGGCGTCGCGGGACTCCACCAGGTGGTTGAGGGGGATCAGGGCGAGGATGGCCCCGCCAATTTCTCCGGAGTGGCGATACCAGGGTCCGATCGCCCAACCGTGGTAGGTCGGCGACTGATTTTCCCGAACCCAGCAATCCTCCAACGTCGAGATGGTTTCCCCCCGCAGTGCCCGTTGGTGAACCAATTTCCACTCCGGCTTGATGTCGGGAAAGATCTCGTAGTGACTCGCGCCGATCAGATTGGCGGTTTTTGGCTGGCAGAAATCGATCCACCCCGTGGAGTGGGCGAGGTACCGCATTTGGGTGTCGAACATCGCGACGGGGAGGGGGAGGTGGGAGATGAGTTGCTGCAGCCGTTCGCATTCGAGTTCGGTCTGGCCGGAACCGTCCGGGCTGCAGGCCACTGCTTCCCCGGTGGCGATGATGCCGATAATTTCGCCGCGGCGGTTGCGCCAGGGGACGATTTGGAATTGAACTTGCCGTTCCCGTCCGTCCGAGGTGAGGAGGACGTGGTGGACGCGGACGGGGGCGAGGCAGGCGATCGCCTTGCCGTACAGGGCTTTCACCGTTTCCCGCCGGGATTCCGGCACGCACAAAGTCCAAAAGTCGCGATCGCGGACTTCTTCCCGGGAATGGCCCAAAAGCTCCCGGGCCGCCCGGTTCCACTCCTGAATTTTGCCCTCTGCACAGAGCCCGATGACGACGCACCCCATCTGTTGGAGCAACGAGTCGGCGCGATTGCGAAAGTCGGGGCGCGCGAGGGGGGGAATTTTTCGCCATTTCATCCAACTCCAACTGGCGGCGACACTGAAAATGGCACCGAAGCTGAGGCTGATGGCCAGCAAATTGTTTGAATCTAGCGGGGTTGGAGGAAACATCGACTGAAACACTCTCGATCAGTAGGGTTGTCCCTGACAGATGCCCCTCACTCTAGCCCAATCATCTCGAATGCCGGCTCTCGGAGTAGGGTGGGGTCAGCTTGCAGTTTTTCATTTTTCATCGCGATCGCGATCGCGATCGCTCGACGGACTCGATAGGGCTCGGAGATGGACCGTAATATAAGTTAAAGGTTAACACACCACCGTTGGAGCGTGTCTCGCCCGTCACCATCGTGGCGTTTCCGCTCTCCACCGACGACCATCGGAGCGATCGCATGGGACACTATCAAAAATTCATTTCCGTTAAAACCCAGGGCAAATCCCTGGCTAAAATTACCCGCCACGTCCAGGATGCCGTCGCCGAGTCGGGGGTCCAAATCGGACTCTGCACGGTCTTTTTGCGGCACACGTCCGCCAGCCTGATTATCCAAGAAAATGCCGACCCGGACGTTCTCGAAGACCTGGAAAATTTCCTCTCCAAATTGGTGCCCGAAGGCCCCCACTACATCCACAGCACCGAGGGCCCGGACGATATGCCGGCCCACATCCGCACCGTTTTGACCAAGACTTCGGAACAGATCCCCATTTCCCAGGGCCGCCTGGTTCTGGGCACCTGGCAGGGGCTCTACCTGTGGGAGCACCGCAGCCGCGGACATCAGCGGGAATTGGTGATTCATATTAATGGAGATCTTTAATATATATAGCGATCAGGAGTCATTTGAAAATCTTCTGGCCCCCAAACCCCCAATACTGGGGGCTTTGAGTCGATCAATTTTTCACGAATCATTTCACGCTGCTATATAGCGATCAGGAGTCATTTGAAAATCTTCTGGCCCCCAAACCCCCAATCCTGGGGGCTTTGAGCCGCTCAAATTTTCACTCATCATTTCACACTGCTATAGCATTTCCATTTGAGATGTGGAACTCATACGATCGAGACTGAAACCCCGACCACGAATTTTATTGACGATCGAGTGTCGGAAAATGGTCTACAATTCCCCGAGGTGGGGCGATCGCTCCTCAAAGCCAATCGGAGCCGATGACCCTTCAAGATCATGTTCAATCAGATTGTTCGGATTTTAGGAACTCCCTACTTCCAGGCTCAAAATTGCCTGATTTATCACCTGGATTGTTTGGAAGCCATGAGCTATCTGCCCGATGAATGGGTGGCGCTCACCGTCACCAGTCCCCCTTATAACATTGGTAAAGAATATGAACAGAAACAGCCTTTGTCAGATTACTTAAATTGGTGTCAACAGTGGATTACAGAAATTTATCGCCTCACCCGACCCGACGGCGCTTTTTGGCTCAACTTGGGCTATCTGTCAATTCCCGATCGCGCCAAAAGTATTCCCATTCCCTATCTGCTTTGGGATAAAGTCCCCTTTTATCTCATTCAAGAAATTGTTTGGAACTACGGTGCCGGTGTTGCGGGGCGGAAATTTTTTTCACCCCGCAACGAGAAATTTTTGTGGTATGTCAAAGATAGCGAAAATTATACGTTTAATTTGGATGACGTGCGCGATCGCAATGTCAAATATCCCAATCAAAAAAAGAATGGCAAGTTGAAAGTCAACCCTCTCGGAAAAAATCCGACAGATGTTTGGGAACTTCCAAAAGTTACCTCCGGAACTCAAAGAGCCTCGAAAGAAAGAACGCCCCACCCCGCACAATTTCCGACTGCGGTGATCTCGCGAATTATCAAAGCTTCATCCAATCCCCGCGAAATTGCGATCGATCCCTTTATGGGTTCGGGAACGACTGCAGTTGTCGCCTTGGAGTTGCAGCGTCCTGTTATCGGTTTTGAGATTAGAGAGGATTACTGCAAAATTGCGGCCGACAGAATTGATAATTTTTTGACTCAACAGCAAATTCAAGCATCCCAACTTTCGCTGTTCTAGAAAAAGGTCAGTAAAATCGATTAAAGGGGCAATTTGAGGAGTTTGTATTTCTCGACATTGGGATTTAATCGAGCCTGTTGTCCGGTGGCAGACGCTTGACCTTGCCAATCCAAAAAATCGATCCATCCAAACCGGATCAAATTGATGTCTGGAATCTGAGTTTCGGATCGCTCCTTGTCAAATTTCTGAAAATTAATTACTAGATAATATCCCGATTTATCTTTTTTTTGCTTGGCACCTGCCGTCCGTTTTTGAGCATAACTACGATTTCCATAGGTACTCCGTTTACTCGATGAGGTTTTGATTTCTATGGAAAAGTAGTTGTTGGGAAGATAGACCAAATCTTTTTCAAAATCATTTTCCTCACGCCTCCAGATTCCAGGATAACGGTTAGAAAATTCCAAGGGAATCAGTTCGTGCAGAAAAAATCCCATAATTTGAGGACGCGGAAACAAATCAACCCCAATCCGATACCCCCTGCTGGTCAAGTTAGATTCAAAGATTTCTCTCCAAACTTGAACGATCACTTCGTAGATTTCATCCGGGTCGAGAGGATGTTGCCCGATCAGCTCTCGGGTCTTGGATTCCCAATCAGAAACCGGAATTCCCTCATATGGAGACTCCATTTATTCAAGCCCCTTCAAAAGTTCACCGGGTGACACTTCCAAAGCCCGGGCAATGCGTAGGATATTCAATATTGCTACGTTTCTCTCCCCCCTTTCTATCCCACCAATATAGTTGCGGTGAAGGCCTGAGAGTTCGGCTAATTGTTCTTGAGACAGATCCTTCGCTTTTCTCAGGTTGCGAATGTTTTGACCCAATTTTTTAAGCTCTGGATTTGGTATCACGACGTCAGGATACGGCCGATCCCCGTCAAAATCTACACACTATAAGTGTGATTTAGCCCAAAATATACTCAAGATGGCTTTTGGTGTCGATCAACCCCTGTCGCACTACGTTCAGCGTCTCGGGGGGCAATGGCCGTTTTAGGAGGCGAGGAGGTGCGGCTGGACCCGATAGCCGCCGTTAACCACCGTTTAAAGGTGATTTCATTCCCTACTCCCCATTCCGCGCGCGGCGTTCTAATCGATCGCAAAATTTCCGGCGAAATTGTAGTCGGGGAAGACGCGGTTTAATTGGGTGGAGGTCAGTTGAAATTGGGAGGTCAGGATGGCGGCGAGGATGTCGCGAAAATCGGTGGTGACGGCGAGATCCCGGCCTTCGTACAATTCATCCTCCGACAGGCCCGGCCAGGTGCCGTACACTTTGCCGCCGCGCACCGAACCGCCCGACACCCACATGACATTACCGTGGCCGTGATCGGTGCCGCCGTTGCCGTTTTCCCGCACGGTGCGTCCGAATTCCGACATGACAATTATTGTTGTGTCGGCGTAGGTTTCTCCCAGGCTTTCGACTAAAGTCGCCACCCCTTCGCCGAGTCTTTTGAGGCGGTTCGCCAAGATTCCCCGGGTCGAACCCTGGTTGACGTGGGTATCCCATCCGCCCAGGTCCATGAAGGCGAGTTGGATTTGCGGGTCGCGGGCCATCAAACCGGCCAGTTGTCGGGCGTCTCCGGCGAAGCCGGCGGGGAGGGGGGCGCCGTTGTTGGCGGCTTCCATTTCGGCTTCGAGTTCCTTCAGGAGGCGATCGCGGGCGGTTCTACCCTCCCGATAGGCGACGCTGAGGGGGTCGTCGTCGGTGTAGAGGCGGTCGAAGGCGGTGCGGACGTTATCGCGATCGATGGGCAGTTTGCGGGCGGCGTGGCGTCCGAGGGAGATGTTGCTGGCGGGTTCGGACCCGGAGAGGATGGGGGAGATGGACTGGCCGACGCTGACGGCCTCCACGGGGGTCTGTCCCGGCAAGACGCCCAGCAGGCGGTTCATCCACCCGTCGGGGGTCTTTTTGTTTCCGGGGGTGCCCACTTCCAGATAATGTTGGGCGTCGAAGTGCGATCGCGTGGGGTCGGCGGACCCGCAGGCGTGGACGAAGGCCAGGGTTCCCTGTTCCCACAGGGGCAGCAGGGAGGCCAGGGACGGGTGCAGGCCGAATTGTCCGTCCAAGTCGAGAACGCCGCCGTCTTTGTCGGGTTGGGGGAGGGCGATCGCGGGTCGGGCTTGGTAATAGTCGGTTTCGCCGTGGGGGACGACGACGCTGAGTCCGTCAATTCCCCCCCGCAAAAATAACAGGACCAACCGCTTTGAATTGGGTGTCGCGGCGAGGCTTCTGGCGACCCAACCGCGACTTCCAAAGGAGGCGATCGCGCCGGTTCCGAAGCCGGTCAAAAATCGCAAAAATTGCCGTCTGTGCATGGAAATTTGAGGGGTTGAGGAACGATAGTGATAAATGCCGTCCTGGATCGGAAGTCGAATCATCGTTAATGTCCCATCCCACCATTCTAGCTCAGAAAACACAAAACGGAAATCCGAGAATTATAGCAGTTGTCGCTCTGCTTCGATACGGTTCGATCCGCCATTATCCCCCCTGATCTCCCCCCTTACAAAGGGGGGGTAGGGGGGGATGGGGACTTAAAGTTGAAATCTGTATGGCATAGACTTGAAAATTTCAGTAATTGTTAATTGTTAATTGTTAATTGTTATCACATAAACGGTAAAACGATTTCAAATTCCGTACCCACTCCGGGGAGCGATCGCAGGTTGAGACTGCCGCCGTGCTTTTCTTGGACGATCTGATGGCTGATCGCCAGTCCCAAACCCGTGCCTTTTTCGGCGGATTTGGTGGTAAAAAAGTTCTCGAAAATGCGATGTTGAATTTCCGGGGGGATGCCACAGCCGTTGTCGGCGATGCGGATGACGATGCAGCGAATATTTTTCGTCAAGGCTGATGGGGGAATTTCAATTTCGGGTTCGGGGGGAATTTGGAGCGATCGCGACTCGGGCGGAAATCCGTCTAAGATGTGGGTCGAAATCCAAATTTTTCCGGATTCTTTTCCGCTTTTCGCGTTCTCTTCCACGGCATCGATCGCGTTGGCGATCAGGTTCATAAACACCTGACTTAGCAATCCTGAATAGCACAAAAATTGCGGTATTTTACCATAATTCTTGATGACTTTTATGCCCATTTTTAGGCGATTTTTCAAAATCAAAAGGGTGCTTTCTAAACATTCGTGAATGTCCGTTTCTCGCCGGTTATTCTGATCCATGTGGGAAAAACTTCGCAGGCTGTTGACCAGGGAATTCAACCGCTCCGAAGACACTTGGATGCTGCGAATCATCTCGAATAAGTCAGTTTTCAAAAAATCAAAATCTATTTCTTCTTTGACTTCTTCGATCCGCCCGTTGGAGGCCGTCCTTTCTTCTTCATAGGTGTTGATCAATTCCATCAAATCTTCGTAGTAATTGGAGAGGCAGTGGGTATTTCCGACGATGCAGCCGACGGGATTCCGAATTTCGTGGGCGACTCCCGCCACCATCTGTCCGAGACTCGCCAATTTTTCGGATTGAATCAGTTGGGACTGGGTTTGTTGGCGAAGTAATTCCGTGGCGAGTTGGTGGATGTAGGATTGAACGATCAATAATTGTTGGGTATCTAAGAGGCGGTAATCTTCGGGGGAAATTTGAACGACGATGGGTTCGTAAATGTGTCCGGGCGATCGCCGGATGGCTTGGTGCGCGGCATCGACGATGGGGGTGTCTCCGGGAAGCATCATCAGTTCAATTTGGGCGAACCGATACAGGGCGCGAATCGATCGCGTCAGGAACAATTCTCGCCCGTAGGGACGGCTGAGGCGTTCCAAAAATCGCCGCCGGGAAATCATGCCGACGAACTCGCGATCGCACTTCAAAATCACCCCCGGAATGCCGGGATTGGTTTCAAAGATATGAGACAGAACCATCCCCACCGCATCGACATCGACCTGACATTCGTACAGGGACAGTTCTTGTAAGCTAGAATCTAAACGGAGATTTTGGGGGGAAAATAGGGAGGCAGGCATAAAAGGGGAGCCTTGAGAACATACGTTCATCATTAAGTTTTTTTTGACCCAATTTTTTCGGCGATCGCTGTCAACTCAATTCCCGTAGATGCTACCGAGTGAGGAAGGCGGACATCCGAACTGTACCTCGATTCTTCTCGCCGGCGATGGAGAACCTTTTCAACCCAGATGTCATCGATGACTTGATGAAAAAAGAAATAGCCATCTGAAATCATTTTGAAAATATCTTGCCCCCAAACCCCCAATTCTGGGGGCTTTGAGCGGAGCGAAATTTGACGAACTATTTCACACTGCCAAATAACCGATCGCTGATTTTGCC
Organism: Lyngbya sp. CCY1209; assembly: GCF_055795065.1. Taxonomy (NCBI): domain Bacteria; kingdom Bacillati; phylum Cyanobacteriota; class Cyanophyceae; order Oscillatoriales; family Microcoleaceae; genus Lyngbya; species Lyngbya sp. CCY1209. Next base: position 14,343 of record NZ_JAYFER010000581.1, on the reverse strand, counting down.
CGCCCCAATCAAAATCAACGGACAGACAATTTATTATTCTACTTAGAAGTTTATCATATCGATTTTCGACTCTCGGGCGATCGCGCCGGAATTAACCAAATTTTAATCTCCGATTAACCGGGCGATAAAATTGGGGGGTTTCAATCGTTCGGCATTCCCCCGATCGCTATTCGCCATCCGACAGAATTTGTAGGCGAATCCGCCCCTCGTCACTCTCGCCCAAATTCACTTCCAATACCTGACCCGCCAACTGTTCCAGGCAATTCAGGAGCGATCGCAGGTGGGGGGTGCTGGCCCCTGTATCCACATAGAGGCGATCGGCGAGACTCCCCACCCGCCGCCAGGTGGCGTGCAGTTTGACGATGCTCTGTTCCAACTGGGTCGCCTGTTTGACCAGATCCGAAGCGGTACTCAGGCATCCGACCCGCAGGGCCTCTTCCAAAGCCATTTCCACATCCACCGAGGACTGGTTCAAGGCCTGAACCTGGGCGGCGGCGTCCAAATATTTGGACAAGTTGCGGGCTTCGGAGGTCAACTGACGGACTGTATCGACGTCGGGACTCGCTTTCATCTCCCGCTGAATTTCCCCAATGTGGGCATCCGGCAACTTCTCCATTTCCCGCACCAGCGGCGCCAGGTAGCGGGGCGGCATCGACCCGGCGACGGCCTTTTCCCGCACCTCGTCGGGGACCAGATCGGAGCTCATCGCCGTCCACTCGTCGGCCATCTGGCGGACTTCCCGGCGGGTGATGCGATCGCCCTGACAGGCGACGTCGCTGACCATCTGCTGCACTTCTGGGGGAGATTTGGCCGTTTCCACGAAGGCCCGCTTGCTGAAATTGTTGATCGCCTCGGGGTTGAGGTGTCCCTGGGCGAGGAGGGAGTCGGCGCTGTTGGCCAGTTCAATTAAGGCGTAGGCCTGACTTTTGCTGATTTCCCGCTGTTTGAGCCAGTTGAGGAACCCCGAGCCCCGGCCTTCGCCCCCCCGTTTCTCGCGATCGCGGATGGCCCGCAGAATCCGCCCCCGCCAGATCTCCGTCTGCAAGTCGAAGCGATCGCACACTTTCCAGGCCGTGTCCACCTGGTTCGCGAACTCGTGCTCGGAAACCCCCTCGTCCTCGGGGTCGGGGAGTTCAAAGTTGAGGTCGCTCAATTCGGTGAGAACTTCAGCCAGTTCAGTCGCAGATTGGGGAATGTCGGCCATCCGAAGCGGTTCGTGTTGAAACTGCCGGATTATTATATCGGAATTAGGGTGTCGGGTGTCGGGTGTCGGGTGTCGGGATTGTAGGGGCCCCTGGCTTGCGCCCTGATTTTAGATTGTAGGGGCTCTGCCTCCGCGCCTGCCCACCCCCAATTCAACCTCCGCTTACCGAAGCTTCCTCCGCTTACCGAAGCTTCCTCCGCTTACCGAAGCTTCCTCCGCTTACCGAAGCTTCCTCCGCCCCCCGACTCCCGTTAATGATTTGAAAGCAGTTGGGCGGCGACATCTGCGGGGATGCCGGTGGCTTGACTGAGATCGTCCGGGGAGGGGAGGCCGCCGGGGAGGACGATCGCTTCCCAGGTGCCGCCGCGCGCGATGAGTGCCACCATTCCCCCGGCTTCTCCCATCAGCCAGGAAACCAGGCCGTATTCGCCGACGAGGGTGATTTTCTCGACGGTGGGGGTGGGGCGTCCGGGTTGTCGGACGACGGCAATGGTGGCGGCTTCGATCGCTTCCCGCTGTTCCGGGGTCTGGCCGATCGCACTTGGGGAGAGGGGGAAATAGGCGATCGTGGAAATGAGGGCGATCGTCGGGAGGGTCGATTTCCAGAAGTTCATCGCTTGTGACCGGTTCGAGAAATCCAGTTTTCTGGGTTTATTAAAGCTCCAAATCTCTCCGGTTCGGAATAATGCGTCAATTCTCTTTAGAATTGCCGGGGCGAACTGATTTTCGCTCCGAATCTCTTCCCGGCGGCAGATGCTCGAATTCTCGCCCGTCGGGAGAATTGGTGGCAGGGTAACGGGCGATCGCCTCGACCCCGGAAAAACGAGACAAAGGGGAAAATTGCAGGGTCAATATACAATTGTTAAGGGTTTATCTATCTACGACCGGCGATCGGAAGATATCGCGCCGCCGGGTGCGCCCGCCGTCATTTTGGTACACGGTGCGGGACTCTCGGGGCGCTACATGGTGCCCACGGGGGAACAGTTGGCACCGGATTATCGCGTTTACATCCCCGACTTGCCCGGTTACGGCGACAGCGACAAACCGGAACCGCCGCTGGATTTATCGGGGCTCGCGGATAGCCTCTGCCGGTGGATGGATGCGACGGGTATTCAACAAGCCGCGATGCTGGGAAATTCCTTCGGTTGCCAGATTATCGTCGAATTCGCCGTCCGCCACCCCGAACGCCTGGAACGGGCGATTTTACAGGGTCCGACGGTTGATCGATCAGCCCGCACCTTCGGCCAGCAGCTCTGGCGTCTGATTCTGGATGCGCCCTATGAAGCGTCTTCTCAGGCCGGGATTCAAATTGAAGATTATCAAAAAGCGGGTTTTCGACGCATTTTACAGACTTTTAATCTGGCGATTTCGGATGCGATCGAAGAGAAATTGCCCTGTGTCCGAGTTCCGACATTGGTGGTTCGGGGCGAAAAAGATCCGGTCGTCCCTTATGAATGGGCGCGAGAAGTTTTCAATCTTTTGCCGGATGCCCAATATGTCGAAATTGCAGGGGGAGGACACACGTTGAATTATAAAGAACCCGTCGCCGTCGCCCGGGTCGCCCGAGCCTTCCTCAGCGGCACCCAATCTCATGGCCAAAAAGAAAAGGAACCCATCCGATGAAAGCACCCTCGACGAACCCGATTTTAAGTTCAATTTTTGCCAAAAATAATTTTACGCCGCCCTACATCGCCAACTTCGATTCGGCTTCCGGGATGCTGCGGGCGACGTCGGCTTATTTGCGGGGGGAAGATTTTCCCGGTATCGGGGTGGTTCCGTCCGCCTTTGAACCGATCGCCGATCTGGTGGAACAGTTGCCGCGATCGCTGCAAGAACAAGTGTACATTTCTGGCAGCGCGGGGGAGGCGATCGCGCCGGAAAATTTGCAGGACGTGCGATCGGAAGTGGTCGCCGATTGGATGGCGAATCAATACCCCCAACGCTCCTATCCCGCCGTGGCGATCGGGTCGTCCTGCGGCGCTTTGGTGAACCTCTGCGCGGCGTTGGATATGCCCTGGCTTCCCCAGACTTTTTTGATTCCGGTCAACCACGGGGGCGAGATCAATATTGACGAACCGAAACAGGCTTTGGATTGGGGTCGAAAGTGGGCGGATTTTTTGTTGGAAAATAACCCCGATTTAAAATTACACCATATGCACGATCCCTGTCAAGATCGTTTGACGAGTCAGGGCATGGCTTATTTTCGCGTCAAGCGGTTGACGTTGGGGGCGAGTTACGAGCGATTTTTGCGGGAGAATTTGCCGCCCGGGGGGACGATATTTTTAATCGAATGTCGGCGCACCTGGCCGACGGTTGAAATCGGCGATCGCCACATTTTTCAGTTCGGTGCCCTGGGGGGCGCGACGCCGGAAGAATTTATGGAAGGGAGCGATCGCGTCGAAGCCTATTTGGTACGCGAAAACTCCCACCGCCGCCGGTGGAAGGGGCCCGAACCGGACGGCGATCGACCCGAGGCGGAATGGGGGTTCGAGCCGTCTCTGCGGGACGATGTGGAGCGGTTCGCCAAACAGCACGGCTATCGCGTGCGGCGGATTATTTTCGATGAGCCTTCGGATCTGAGTCCTTTAGTGGCCCAACTGTATCGTTGGTGGTACGAAAAACGTCAGATCGTGACCAATCGCCTGTTGGTGGAATCGTTTTTATTGACGGAACCGATGTGGACGCTGCGGACGGGTTCGGTGCCTTTCTGGATGACGTTCAACACGGAATCTTCCCTGCGGGTTCTGGAAAATTATTTGGATAATAGCGATCGCTACGAGGACATTTATTTGATGTTATTTTCCCACGGGGTCGATTCGGTGGGGTTGCCCGCGATCGGTCGCTGGCGGCAGGTGTTTCAAAAAGCGAAAAAGGGCGGCAGTTTTGTCGGCGTCGCCGAGGACAAATACCCGCGACATTTCGCGTCGATGATCCGCTACCACACCGATCTCAAACGTCTGATTTCCGCCCGCTATCCGCTCCCGGAACCCCTGAGTTTGGAGGATTTGGATGAATTTGTCAAGCGGGGCGATTTCCGAGTCAAATTCCAATCCGATTAAAAAACCCGTTGTTGGGCTTGGGCTCCGCAGAAAAGCGCCCAAGCGCAACAACGGAATCTTACAGCAACGCTTCTAAAGAGGCGCCGATAACTCGGTAATCGCGATCGCTCCGCAGTTCCATGAGGGCGGCTTGGGCTTCCGGTTCCTGGAAAAATCCCAGGACCCGGGCGACTTGTGCCCGCACTTCCACGGCTTCATCGGTGGCGAGGGAGAGCAGGATTTCCAGGGCTTCTTCCGCCTGGGGTGTGCCGTGCAACCGCCCCAAATTGGCGATCGCGGCCTGTTTGACGACGATATCTTCTCCGGCGATTCCCCAGCGACACAGTTTGATGAGAATTGCGGGGCGATTGGCTTCCGAAACGGCGGCTAAAATGCTCTGCCGCACCAGCCAGTTGGTGTCCCGCTCGAATAATTGAACGACGGCGGGGAGGGCGCGATCGCCGTATTTGAGCAGGGAATTGGCGGCTTCGGCCCTTACGTTATAGTCGCCGTCGTATTCGATCAGGTCGATGAGCGCGGCGAAGGCTTCCTCCGTCTGCTGGTTCCCCAACCCCATCGCCACGAAGGAGCGGATGATAAATTCTTTGTCCGACACCCGCCGCATCAATAGGGGGACGACTGTGGCGGGGGAATGGTGTCTCAACGCCACGATCGCCCTCATGCGGTCCTGGGGGTTGGGACTGTCGATATAGGTTTCAATTTGCTTGAGTTCCATAGTAGCTGAGTAAAATTTACATCTCTTAACAATTTATTTTACATAACTTTACAAAAAACTGCCAACTTGGGATAATGGAGCGAGAATCGGGAGTGTCGATTTTGAGCCTGGAAGTCTTTTAAATACTGGTTTTGAGGGAAATTGTGCGATTCAGTCGGGCTGACGTTGCCGATCGCCCTCTCGCTCGATTTTTTGTAAAAAAGTAAGTATTTTTTCTCATCTTCTGGGACGGTTTCCGCCTCCCCCCAGCCGAAAAGCGATCGCCGTCACCCGAAAAGCGATCGCGCCGTCACGTCATCTCCCCGAGTCACGTCGCAGATTACCGTCAGTTTTCGTCACGCGATCGCGCCGGTCAATTCACCGATCCGGCGGACTTTCGTCACAGCCGACAGGGGGAAAATCAGAGATGATTGAAACATGAATAGATTCGAGGATTCAACCTCATGAAACTCACCTACCGTGGCATCTCTTACACCCAAAATCATGGGACTATCGAAACGGTCGATACCGGCATCACTGCCAAATACCGAGGTCAAACTTATTCCATCCATACCGCAGAAGTCCCGGAAATTTCTGCCCCCAAAACATTGAAATATCGTGGCATCTCTTACACAACCGGAACGGCTCAAGTCGCCGATTATCGCACGCCACAGGTTTCGGCGAGTGCCGTTCCCGCCTTCAGTTAACCGCTTCACGACAACCTAAATTGTAGTATCTCTCCCAGTGAAAGCAGCCCATTCGGGCTGCTTTTTTTATTCTCAAACGCCGATTTTTACTCCGACCATCTCGCGAACTTTTTTAATTCCATCTCGGAAAGAGAGGCGATCGCGTTTGATTTCATCAATTAAGGCCCGGGCTTCCTGATAGGAAATTAGTTTCCGTTTGACCGCATCTTCCAATAATGTAGAAAATTCGATTTTGTCGGATGCGTCTGAAGGTTTCGGTTGTTGGGGAGTTTCGACGGGTTGTACATCGACCGATTCGATAATGTCCCGCACCATTTGAATCCCTTCCGAGAGAGACAGGTGGCCGCTTTCGACCCCTTCGATCAAAGCTTGAGCATCTTCGGGCGAGATCAAGTTCTGTCGGATGGGTTCTTTCAAGAGGATGATAAATTTTGTTTTATCACTCTCGTCCAACTGGTGGGATTTTTCTTTGGCTTCGACTTCCGTGAGCCGCTCTTTCATCTGTTTGAGCAGTTCCGCTTTTTTGCCCCCGTTGAACGTGCCGTCGATCAAGATCCGTTTGACGCCGACGAGAGCAGCCGCACCCAACGCCGCACCGCCGACCACCAATCCGACGGGTGGGGCGACTGTCACCAATCCAAATAAAATGGACGTGCCGCCAAAGGCTGCCACCGCCGAACCCGCCGCCCCCGCACCGACGATGCCAATTCCCAAATCCGATAGGATGGTGAGTTTGTCGTAGGGATTTTTTTCCAATTTTTCAATGGCTTTGACGAGTTGATTTTTGGTCAACGATTTCGGATCGGACATCTTTAAACTCTCCTTAAAAATTAGGCGATCGCGGGATGGCGAAAGATGACGTTGAAAACATCCGCAACCAACTTGAAGAAAATGGTCGCGATTTCGACGATCTCTTCCCCGACTCCTTGGAAGCGACGATCCATGTTGTGGCCGAAAACTGCACCGGCGGCGGTAATGGTGATTCCCAGAGCCAGGGCGATGGGAGCGAGAAGTTGACCGATGAAAGGAATGGCGGTGATGATGCCGGCGACGGCGGCTCCGACGGTCGCACCGATGCCGACACCCGCCACGAGAAAGGGATGATCTTTGACAAATTCGATAATTTTGATCAGGACAATTTTGCCGACGGAGAACACTTTTTGACCGACTGTTTGGGTGTGGCTCATCATTTCGTGGAGTCTGAGGGCGACTTCCGGGGACAGTCCGCTGTCACTGAGCCAAACGTAAAGTTCCGTGTTGCTCGTCGAATCGGCTTCGATCTGCCAGAGGGCCATTTTGAGGTTGGCTTGGGCGGGAGAAATGGTTGAAGATGTCATATTTTTTACCCCGGGAGATCCGTAAAATTACGCAAGTCTGTTAAGATGAGATTGTCGGAAAAATGCCATCCGTAAATACACGGAAATATCAATTTTTCTGACTATCAATTATCAGTATAAGCCGAAAACTGATTTTTTTTATACTCAGTCGGAAAAAGTCGGGAATTTGCCCGGCCGGTTTCGATCGCAAAAATCGCACCGGTCAACGGTGCGATCGGAGTTGTCTTTCCAATTGGGGTAAATTCTCTTATCGGTCGTAGCAGCTAATATATTCTCTGAAAACCCAACCCCACATTCTATAGCTACCGTTGTAGTAGCCGCCGACCCTCACCCAGCGGCCATCATTGCTGGTGTCGTGGATGTAGACTTCTCGGCCATTCCGCAAGGCATTGATGACGGTTCCGTTCGGGTATTCGCGGACGTTGAGAGGCGTTCCGGTCGGGTCGGTGACTTGACAAACTCTCTCCGCTCTCGCCGTCTGACCCACTGACAGGGAGGCCAGACAAGCGAGGGAAAACACTAAGATAATTTTGGAGATCGATTTTATTTTCATAGCTTCTCTTTTTCTCCTGACGACTCTTTCTAAATGCCGAAAGCGATCGGTGAGGTGCGACGATGAAGGCTTATTTCTATTATGGTTTAATATGTGCCGGTTAGTCAGTCGGAGAAAGTCGGATTGGGTCGGCGATCGCTCACCGGAAAAAAAGTCGGATTAAGTCGGAAGAAGTCGCCCCGGGTCTTGAAAAGTCGGATTGGGTGGGAGTACAATGGTAAAATCCTGATAGATATTGCGAGTCATGGATGGGCAAGATGCGGTCAGGCTGACTGACGAGCTGGTATTCGAGAAAACGGGGGAGCACCTCGACAACTTGCAGACCGCGATCGTGCGGGGAACCCTCCAAAATCAGAAATATGCGGAGATTGCCGCCGGGGTCCACTGTACGGAAGGTCATATTAAAGATGTGGCTTCAATCCTGTGGAAAATCCTGTCGCGGGTTCTGGGCGAGAAGGTTAAGAAATCTAACTTTCGGGCTGCCCTAGATCGAACCCACTTTTCCCACTTTTCCCACCAAAAAAGCGATCGCCCCCGGCCGGACTCAACCGCCACCCCCCCCACCCGCCTCGATCTCGACGAGGTGCCCGACGCCGAACCCTTCTACGGACGGGGGGAAGAACTCGACATTTTGGAAACCTGGATTGTGAAAGAACGCTGTCGGGTGGCGATGGTGTTGGGAATGGCGGGGATGGGAAAAACCAGCTTGTCCGCCCAACTCGTCGATCGCATCCAATCCCATTTTGACGGGGTGATCTGGCGGAGTTTATTCTTTTCCCCGACGCCGGAAAATCTCCTCGCCGACTTATTACAATTTTTGGACGATCGCCCCGAACCGACACCGCTCGATCGCTTCGACTGCCAGCTTTGTGAGTTGATGAAATGTCTGCGATCGCGCCGATATTTAATCGTTTTGGACGACGTTCAAGGCGTGTTTTCCAGCGGCGAATTAGCGGGACATTATCGGCCGGAATATGAAAATTATCGCATCCTGTTCCGACATCTGGCGACGTTCAACCACGACAGTTGTTTGCTGCTGAACGGTTGGGAACCTCCCGTGGAAATCGCCGAGGCGATCGCAGATAATATTCCCGTTCATTTTTTACAATTGGGCGGTTTGGGGAAATCGGCGATCGCACTTTTGGAACATTTGGGACTTTGCGATCGCGACAGTTGGGATACGCTGATCGACATTTATCGGGGAAATCCGCTGTGGTTGCAGGGTGTGGCGACGATGATCCGGGATTTATTTGGGGGGCGAGTTTCGGAGTTTTTGCGATATGACGATCTGTGTTTGAGCGACGATGCGATCGCCTCCCTGGATCGCCAATTTTATCGCCTTTCCGAGTTGGAAAGACGGGTTGTCGTATCCCTAGCCCTCAAACAGCAATTGGCGACACTTTCCCAACTCCAGGAACAGATCGAAAGCTGTCCCGATTTGCTGGGTATCGCGTTACAATCTTTGGGACGGCGATCGTGGTTGGAAACTCCCGCAAAAAACGCGCGATCGCACTTCAGAATTCAACCGATCGTGAAACAATATATCGATGTAAAATATCCCGCCGGCAGCACCCATTCCGGATCACCGGCGATACCCGAAATTTTGCAGTTACCACCGCTGACGAACAATTAATGACTTGATTTGTTAAAATGCGATCGATCTAAGCCTTCAGAATTGAGGGTTTGGGGGCGAGACAGTCAATCCATGATTACAGATGCGATTCATAAAAAATATAGCAGTTGTCTATCTACTGAGATACGTTTCGATCCCCCTAAATCCCCCTTAAAAAGGGGGACTTTGAATTGACCCGTGTATCTCGTTTGATTATTGAATCGCACAAACTTCCCAATCCTCTTGAGAGGATTTATGCTATTAGCTTGGGAATTGATTCCCAAGCGATGCGGATATTCGACCGGATTTGATATCAAAAATAATTGAATGTAGGGGCGAATGGCATTCGCCCTCAATGTCATTCGTCCTCAATGCCATTCGCCCTCAGTCAATCGGCGGCTTATCCCCGCAGTTCCCGGCGGATGGCGGAGAGTTGATCGGCGAGGATTCCGTAAAAGAAAATAATGATGCTGGTCAATAGGATAATGACATCGCGATCGGCGATATTTTGCTCTTGAATAATACCGATCGCGGAACTGATCAAACCCAGTAAAAATAACAAGCCACTGGCGGGCAAAAACACGCGAAGCGGTGCGAAAATGACCACCAGGCGGATAATTAACAGGATCGTATTGAACCCGTCCCGAATCACTTTCACCGAACTCGGGCGCCCCACCCGCTGATGAACTTGGATCGGAACCCACTGAATTAACATTCCGTGGTGGATGAGGGCGATGGTGGTGGTGGTGCTGAAAGAAAAGCCGTCCGGTGCCAGGTGGATGCAGTCCAAAATCGCATCGCGACGCATCACCCGCAGGCCGGAATTGAGGTCGGGAATGTTCCAACCGGTGATCCAATTTGCCACCCATTTTAAAACCAATTTTCCGGGTTTGCGAACTAATGGAACGTGGGATTTGTAGCGGGTTCCGATCGCGACATCTGCCTCCCCCAAAGCCGCCAGCAAATTGGCGAGTTGGTCGGCATCGTGTTGTCCGTCGGCGTCCGCCATTGCAATCAATCCGTATTTCGCCCGCCGCATCCCCATTTTCAGCGACGCCCCGTAACCCCGGTTCCGGGCTTGGCGGATGACCCGGGCCCCCGCCGCGGTGGCGAGTTCGGCGGTGCGATCGCTCGAACAGTCGTCCACGACGATCACCTCAAATTCGCATTCAGTGGGCGTTAGCAGCGCCACCATGCCCCGGACGACATCGCCGATGGCGGCCTCCTCGTTGTAGGCGGGAATGACCACGGAGAGCCCGCCATCCGTCGCTAATGTTTCGGCGATCGCGGCGTTTAAATTCCACTCCTGGGCTACTGTCGGTTGCTGCATGATCCCCCTGTTTATGAGTCTTTCAGCTTGCGGACGATGCACCATTGTACACCGATTTTCGGACTGTAATTCGCCACGTCGGGGGATTGACTCCGATGATTGCCCCTGCTACCCTGCAATTGACTGTAAAAATTTGCGATCGCCCGATGAATTTCCCGATACTTCAACACTTGGAAAAAGTTCTCACCCAACCCGAACCGAACCCCTACAGTCCCCGGACATTATTTTGGTTTTTCCTGAGTTTGGCATTTACCGTCAGCTTCGCCATTCCGGTCTGGAAAACGGCGTTTAGCAGCGAATATATAATCATGGACGATGCGCGACAATATCTCTTTTGGATGCAGCGTTTTTCCGATCCGGAACTGTTTCCCAATGATTTAATCGCGGATTTTTACCAGTCCGCGATCGCGCCGGGTGTGAGTGTATTTTACAGGATTTTTGCGCGGTTGGGTATCGAACCGCTGATTTTGAATAGACTGCTGCCGGTTGTTCTGGGATTGGTGACGACTGCTTACTGTTTTGCCGTCTGTTTTGTCCTGCTTCCGATTCCTGTTGTGGGCTTTTTAGGGTCGCTGCTTCTGAGTCAAAATCTGTGGTTGAATGGGGAACTCGTCACCGCCATCAGTACGGGGTTTTTATATCCCACTTTTATGGCATTTCTCTATTATCTATTGCGGCGATCTTGGGTGGGTGTCGCCATCTGTACGGCGTTAGTGGGACTCTGTTATGGGCCGTTGATGTTAGTGGGTGTCGGGGTGTTAGTTTTGTGGCCGATTAATTGGTACGGCTGGCTATTTCGTTTTTCCCAGAATCGCCGGGATTACATCATTTCTGGTGTCGGTATTTCGGTGGCGATCGCGGTGATATTTTACTACCTTTCTTCCGTTTCGGAATTCGGCCCGACAATTACCGTCGCCGAAGCCAAACTATGGCCGGAATTTGGGGAAGATGGGCGGGTTCCGTTTTTTTATGAAAATGCGTTTTGGAGTTTTTGGTTTAAAAATAGCCGCAGCGGGTTCCGCCTCTCGTTTAATCCTCCAATTTTGGCGTTGGGGTTGCTGCTTCCGGTGTTGCTGAAATTTCGCGATCGCTTCCCGTTGGTAAAACAGATTAATGACGGGGTAACGGTTATCGCCGATTTGACGGTATCTTCGATTTTCCTATTTTTTACCGCCCATATCCTCCTTTTTAAGCTATTTCTACCCAGTCGCTACACCAGCCACAGTTTCCGAATTATTCTGGCTATTTCGACTGCGATCGCCCTGATGCTGCTGTTGGATTGCGGATTGAGAAAGCTGCGCGATCGCCCCAAAATTACCGCCGGTTTAATTGCGGTTATCGGAATTTTAATTATCTTCTATCCGCCCCTATTTTGGAAAAGTGCGTTTCCCAGAAAAAACTATATTATTGGGGCGGAATCTGGATTGTATATGTTCTTGCAAAATCAGCCCAAAGATACGGTGGTTGCAACCCTGGCGATCGAGGCGGACAACATCCCCAGTTTCGGGCGGCGATCGGTGTTAATTTCCTGGGAACATTCCCTTCCCTACCAACTCGGTTACTACCGTCAAATCCGGCGACGTGCGAAGGATTTTATCCGCGCCCACTATACCTCTGATGTGGCAGTAATGCAGGATTTTGTTAACACCTACAATGTCGATTTTATTGTATTAGAAAATGATGCGTTTGAGGCGGAATTTATGACCGAAAATCTCTGGTTCGTGCAGTGGAAGGATTTGGCGGAAGAAGCCCAAGAAAAATTGTTGTCAGAACCGCCGCCGATTTTGTTGTCGGAACGCGATCGCTGCACGATTTTTGCCACCAATAATTTGACGGTGGTTTCCGCACCCTGTCTGATTCAAGGCAATTCGGGAACGTAAATTTGTCCCGGCATTTGGGCGCAAGCCTTGCGCCCCTACAATGAATGATATAATTGAGTGTAAAAAATTACGATATTAATCGCGCGATCGCCATGCTGATCTTCTTTATCCACGGTGTTGCTGAGAGAAGTGCCGATTATGCCGAGTCCTTGCAAAGTTTGATCAAACAGGAGTTGCAACGGCGAAATCAACCGCAGCCGGTTGAATAGAACCGCTGGGCAATTATAGCGCTTGTCTGTCTACTGCGATACAGTCTGATCCCCCTAAATCCCCCTTAATAAGGGGGACTTTGAACCCTTCTCCCCCCTTACCAAGGGGGGCTGGGGGGGATATTCAACCCTGAAAAAAAGAGGACTTTCAACCCTTCTCCCCCCTTACCAAGGGGGGCTGGGGGGGATATTCAACCCTGAAAAAAAGAGGACTTTGAACTCTTCTCCCCCCTTACCAAGGGGGGCTGGGGGGGATCTTCAACCCGATCGCACTTTAAATTTCCCCAATCGCAGCCGTTCCCAATAGTCTCGCAAATCCGCCGCCACCCCCGGGGCGAGAAAATACAGCCCCAATAAATTGGGAATTGACATGGTGAGATACATGGCATCGCTGAATTGGATTACGGTTTGGGGATTGACAATTGTACCCAAAAATATCGCGGTCAAAAACAGTAATTTATAAATAATAGCCGTCCGTTCTCCCAGCAGGTATCGCCAGCACAGTTCGCCGTAATATCCCCAGGCGATCGCGGTGGAAAAGGCGAAACAAAATATCGCGATCGCCAACACCGTCGGAAACCATCCGAGTACCGAACCGAAGGCAACCGATGTCAGTTCTGCGCCCCCCAAATCCGCCCATTCGGGGTTATTGTAAGCCCCGGTAATAATGATGACCAAAGCCGTCATGTTGCAGATAATCACCGTGTCGATAAACGGTTCCAGGGTGGCGACGAGTCCCTCCCGCACCGGTTCCTCCGTCCGCGCTGCCGAGTGGGCGATCGCGGCAATTCCCAACCCCGCCTCGTTGGAAAACGCCGCCCGCCGAAACCCTTGAATTAATGCCCCCAAAACACCCCCCGCAGCCGCTTGAGGGACGAATGCACCCTTAAAAATGGTCGCGATCGCATCCGGAATCGCTGCCCAATTTGCACCGATAATCCACACCGCAGCCAAAACGTAAATCCCGCACATCACGGGAACTAAAATCGCCGTCACCTGGGCGATCCGGCGGATGCCACCGACGATCACCAACCCCACCAAAAACACCAATATCAAGCCATAAATCCAGCCCCGATCTGCTAAAATTGGTAATACCCGCGCCACCGCCACTTTCGATTGATTCGCCTGAAAAATGCTCGAACTTCCCAAGGCACTGGCGATCGCCAAAATAGCGAACATTCCCGCCAGCACCCGCCCCAGATTTTTTCGCCCCAACTCCTCCAAACCGGCGGAAAGGTAGTACATCGGCCCCCCCGCGATCGTGCCGTCGGGCTTGATCTGGCGGTATTTCTGGCCGAGGGTGCACTCGACAAATTTGCTACTCATCCCCAAAAAACCGGCCAGCGTCATCCACACCACCGCCCCGGGTCCCCCCAAACCGATGGCGATGGAAACTCCGGCGATATTTCCCAATCCCACCGTGGCAGATAAGGCTGTTGCCAGGGCTTGAAAGTGGGAGACTTCCCCCTCCTCTTCCGGGTCGTCGTAACGCCCCAAAACGACGGCGATCGCGTGTTTGAAACCCCGCAAATTGACAAATTTCATCCACAGGGTAAAGGTGAAGCCGCCGCCGATAAACCAGACCACGATCAGGGGGATTCCCGCCACCTCGAAAAAGATGATGTTGTAAATCAGTTCGAGGAGTTGGGAGACGGTGGCGGAGAGAACGTTCATAATTAACAATTATAGCGCTGCGCGCGGGTGTAGGGTGTAGGGTGTAGGGTGTAGGGAATAGAAACCGCATCCCCCCCAGCCCCC